>JAJPYH010000098.1:0-1181 GCA_021205045.1 Lachnospiraceae bacterium
CGCAACCGCAGGCCTCCTGTGGGCCTGAAGGCTTTGATTATCTTGTCTGAGATTTATAATAAGAAGATTTCCAATTATCATCTTGTCTTTCTGATCGGTCCCTGTCTGAATGCCACCGGCAGGCTGGAGAGCGCGCAGATGGCTCTGGATCTGCTGGACATGGAGGATGAGGCGAAGGCGCAGGTTCTGGCCGGTCAGCTGAAGGAATTGAATGAACAGCGCAAGGAAATGACCCGGCTTGGCACGGAGCAGGCGATCAGGGAGCTGGAGGCGGCGTCCCCCGCGGGAACACTGGACAAGGTTCTGGTGCAATACCTGCCGGACTGCCATGAGAGCGTGGCAGGCATCATCGCCGGGCGGGTGCGGGAGAACTGCCACAGGCCTACTCTGATTTTTACCAGAGCCAAGGAGGGATTCAAGGGCAGCGGCCGCTCCATGGAATGCTATGATATGTTCACAGAGCTGTCTGCCTGCAAAGATCTGTTTACCAGATTCGGCGGACACAAGATGGCGGCGGGAGTCTCCATGGACAGTGAGGACAAGATTGACGAGCTGCGCAGACGGCTGAATGCTCAGTGTACTCTGACGGAGGATGATTTCGCGGAGAGAGTGATGATTGATCTGCTGCTGCCTCTGTCGCGCACCAGTCTGGCGCTGGCGAAGGAGCTGGAGAAGCTGGAGCCCTGCGGCGTAGCCAATCCCAGGCCGCTGTTTGCGGAGAAAAATCTGGTGCTGATCAACGGCACCATTCTGGGGCAGAAGGGAAACGCGGCGAAGTATACCATGAAGAGCAGGGACGGCCTGCTGCACCAGGTCATGCTCTTTGGAAACCTGCAGCCCTTCCATGATTTCCTGGACAAAAAGTTCGGCCCCGGCAGCAGCCGGAGAATTTATACTCATACCTGCGCTTTCCCCATGCATATGGTGTACCAGCTTCAGGTAAACCAGTTTCAGATGCGGGAGAGCGTGCAGATTGTGATGAAGTATTATTGCTGAGAAGGATGAATTCAGAATCCATCGCGGCATGGCTGTAGAATGGTTGTCAGGCCGGTGATTCAGAATGTGTTGAAAGCCGACAGAGAGCTGTTGGCTAAAAAGATGAAAACATGAGAAAAGAACTCCTCGGAGTCCTTTTCTGCATTTCTTATGAGGGGGAGATAGTGAGTTCATCAACTATCTGA
>JAJPYH010000098.1:1281-17469 GCA_021205045.1 Lachnospiraceae bacterium
TCTGCATTTCTTATGAGGGGGAGATAGTGAGTTCATCAACTATCTGAGATGTAGTATAGACCAAAAGTGTGGCGAAAGTGTGACAGTTCTATAAAGAAATCCCAAAAATCATTAAGAAAACATTTCAAAAATCAAAAGAGCCGATGCTCATGGACGGAAACAATTTCCTGCGCTGAGGAACAGGCATCAAATAATGTGCTTACCCTGCGTTGCCTGATGCTCGAACTGCACCTCTTGACTTCCCGGTACAAAAATGCAGGCAGACATGAGAAAAGGACTCCGAAGAGTCCTTTTCCGCATTTCTTATGAGGGGTAGATAGTGAGTTCATCAACTATCTGAGATGTAGTATAGACGGAAAGTGTGGCAAAAGTGTGACGTTTCTCTAAAAAACAAATAAAACTGATGAAGAAAACGAGGAAGATGTATAAAGTTTTGCCTGAATGGCTGCAGCGCCACAGAAGCAGAACGAGCGGGCACAAGAGCACGGGCGGACAGCTGATCATGAACAGGAATAAGCGGGTATCTTTTTTCAATGATTTCCTGAAAACGGTTGACAACTGCCTGCTTTAGCAGTATTTTATACTTAGTTAAACAAAGTATTTGAAAATATAAGGCATTAGAGATATGAATGAAAGATATTTGCGGCAAATGAAAAAAGGGGTCCTGGACATGCTGGTGCTCCAGCTGCTTCAGGGAGAATCGAAATACGGATATCAGCTGATACAGGAGTTAAAATCCTTGAGTCATGAGGTCTTTGTTCTGAAGGATGGTACGCTTTACCCGATTCTGTATCGCCTGCAGGACGAGGGATTGGTGGTGAGCAGGTGGAGCGAGGCGTCCGGCACGCAGGTCTCCAGAAAATATTATGAGATCACAGAGAAAGGACTTGAGGAACTGAAGGTGATGAGGGAGTCGTGGCAGATGATTTCTTCAGGAGTAAACCGTATTATGGGAGGGATGACAGATGAGTAACATGAGCGCGGAGATTTATGTCAGAAAGATAGTGAAGAAGGTGAAATGCACCCGTAAATATCGAAAGCAGCTGAAACAGGATCTGCTGGGGGAAGTAAAGGCAATGCTGGAACAGGGAATGACCATGGACGATGTCATTTCGAATATGGGGAGCATTGAGGAGGCAGCCGGGGAATTCAATGAAAATCGAAGTGAGCAGGAGATAGCATGTAGGGCAGGAATGAATTGGCTTATGAACGGTTTGCCGTGTTATGAGGAGGAAAAGTGAAATGGCAGGACGAATCATATTTCTTGTATGTTGCTTTATGTGTTCCATTCCATTCCTGATCCTATCTGGCAATAAGGATTCCGCGACACCTATACCATTTTGGAGTGGAAGTGAATCAAAATTGAAAAAAGAGCTTAAGGATATAAAATCATACAATGAAGAAATGGGAAAACTCTACAAAAAGGTGGCTGTGACATTTGTTTTATGCGGAGTTGTTTGCGCGATACACATGATTATGGGACTTATTGCTTTAGGATGTGCATGTACTATTGGTTTTTATTATGTTTTTAACCAATATAAAAAAATCAGGAGGAAGTATGAGCTATGACTTCCGGCTTATCGGGTATGGGAGTTCTTTTATTATTCATAGAGCAGAATTCACCGATGGCTGTGATGATTGTATTTGGAACAGTGGTTTTGATTATTGGCATTATGATTGCGTATGTGAGAATTACTAATCACTATCGTGAATGATGCTGGAATATGAAGATTATAATGAGGGGCAGGCAAAAGCGCTTGTCCTTTATTTTTTAAATTAATGACGATGAAAAGGTTTCCATTAAATGATTGAAAAAAAAGATGGTTCATGTTATTGTATAAATTGATACGGTCTTTTCCGGAGATTTCGGGAGAATAGGAAGGAAGAGCAGCGTATATAGTGAATGATACACATGACCGCGTAGTGAATGGCTGCCTGTGCAGCCCCTGATCAGCGCGATAGTGAACAACATAAAGGCTTTTATATAAAAAAGAATCGGGAGAGATAGTATGATCCTTCATAAAGAGTTAGGATATTTACTGGACGGACTTACATTTTCCGTCTTACAAGGCAGCACGGACGTGGAAATCACTGACATTGTCAATGATTCCCGAAAAGCGGTGGAGGGCTGCCTGTTTTTCTGCATTGTGGGGAATAACTTTGACGGCCACGATATGGTGGATGACGTGGTGACAAAGGGCGCAAAGGTGCTCATTGTCAGCAGGCCGGTGACGGCGCGGGAAGGTGTGACTGTGATCCTGGTGGAGGACACCCGGTACGCCATGGCCTTCATTGCCGCGGCTTATTATGATCATCCGGCCGGCAAATTAAAGACCATCGGGGTCACGGGCACTAAGGGCAAGACTACCACCACCTATCTGGTGAAGTCGGTTCTGGAGCACGCGGGCCATAAGGTGGGACTGATCGGCACCATCGAGGAGATCATTGGAGAGACTCATATTCATGCCGGGAATACCACGCCGGAGTCCTGCCTGCTGCAGGAATATTTTGCACGGATGGTGGACGAGGGGCTGGACACGGTGGTCATGGAGGTTTCCAGCCAGGCGCTGATGCTGCACCGCACCCAGGGCTTTGTCTTTGACTATGGCGTGTTCACCAATCTGGAGCCGGATCATATCGGACCGGGGGAGCATGAAAGCTTCGAGGATTATCTGCACTGCAAGAGTCTGCTGTTCAGGCAGTGCAAAGTGGGAATTGCCAATGGGGATGACGCTCACACGGCCAAGGTCATGGAGAACCGCACCTGTGAGCTTTTTACCTACGGCTTCGGGGAAAAGAATGACCTGAGGGCAAAGAACGTGGAGCTGGTGAAGACGCCGGGACAGCTGGGCGTGGCCTTCGATGTGGAGGGCGCGTTCCATGACCATGTGCAGATTGCCACACCGGGGCGTTTCAGTGTCTATAACGCGCTGGCGGCCATGGCGATCTGTCTGCAGTTTGGAGTTTCTCACGCGGATATCAAAGAGGCGCTGCTGAAGGCAAAGGTCAAGGGCCGCATCGAGATGGTACCGGTGTCCGATGATTTTACACTGATGATTGATTACGCTCACAACGCCATGGCGCTGGAGAGCTTATATACTGCTTTAAAGGAATACCACCCCAGGCGTCTGGTCAGTGTGTTCGGCTGCGGCGGCAACCGCTCGAAGCTGAGGCGCTACGAGATGGGGGAGGTCAGCGGCAGGCTGGCGGATTTCACCATCGTCACCAGCGACAATCCCAGATTTGAGGAACCCATGGATATCATTGCGGATATCCGCTCCTCCATTGAGAAGACCGGCGGAGAGTTTATCGAGATCTGCGACCGCAAGGAGGCCATCCGCTACGCCATTCATCACGGACAGCCGGGGGATATCATTGTGCTGGCCGGGAAGGGGCATGAGGATTATCAGGAGATCAGGGGAGTGAAATACCCCATGGATGAGAGGGTGTTAATTCAGGAAATCCTGGAAGAAGACAGAGCTAATTCGGCTGGCAGGTCTGTATAAGAAAATTTTTCCTGAAAGGGAGAGAACAATTCAGACCAGATGGGTTGTGGAAATCAGATATGACTGAGTTGAAGTCCGGATTTGTTGACAGGGAGGAGTATGGAGCTTTACGCGGATATCATTGTGGATATTACACACGAAAAACTGGACCGCACCTTCCAGTACCGCATTCCGGACGCTCTGCGGGATCAGGTCAGGGTGGGCTCCATGGTGGTGGTGCCTTTCGGTGCGGGCAATCGTGAGATCACCGGCTACTGCATTGGCGTCACGGCTCTGCCGTCTTATGATCGGACGAAGATCAAGGAGATTATTTCCCTGAAAGAAAGGGGAATCACGGCTGAGGGCAAGCTGATTCAGCTGGCGGATTTTATGAAAAACCGCTATGGCGTCACCATGATACAGGCGCTGAAAACGGTGCTTCCGGTGAGGGAGACAGTAAAGGGCGTCCGGAAAAAGACAATTCATGCCTTATATAATATAGAAGAGTTATCCGCGCTCTATGAACAACTGGAGGCAAAGCATCAGTCCGCCAGGATGCGTCTCATCCGGGCGCTGATGGAGAGACCGGAGCTGGATTACGAGTATGTGACCGGCAATCTGAAGATCACGGCCCCCACCTTGAAGTGGATGGAGGAGACAGGCGCGGGCCGGGTGGAGACCAACGCCCTGTACCGCAATCCTGTGCAGGATACCGTAGAAGAAAAAACGGATTTCGAACTGAGTCTGGATCAGCGCTACATTGTGGAGCAGATTTCTTCTCACCGGGAGGAAAGCGGACCGGGCAAATATCTTATTCACGGCATTACCGGCAGCGGCAAGACGGCAGTTTATATAGAACTGGTGCAGCGCACTTTAGAGCGCGGGGAGCAGGCCATTGTGCTGATTCCGGAGATTTCCCTGACCTACCAGACTCTGCGGCGGTTTTATTCCCGCTTTGGCAATCAGGTGTCCGTCATGAATTCCACTCTTTCTCAGGGTGAAAAATATGACCAGATGCAGCGGGCCGGATCTGGGGACATTCAGGTCATTGTGGGCCCCAGATCGGCACTGTTTACGCCGTTTCCGAAGGTGGGACTGATCGTCATTGACGAGGAGCATGAAAATTCCTATAAATCAGAGCAAAGCCCCAGATACCATGCCAGAGAGGTGGCTGAGGAGATCGCCCGGATTCATCAGGCGGATCTGGTGCTGGGCAGCGCCACCCCTTCTATGGAAGCCTACTATGGAGCACAGCAGGGGGAATATCGTTTATTTGAATTAAAAAAAAGGCTGACCGGCGGAAGCCTTCCAACGACACAGATTGTCGATCTGAGAAAAGAGTTAAAGGAGGGCAACCGCAGTATTTTCAGCCGCCTTCTTTTATCCAAAATAGAAGACAGGCTTGCTAAAAAGGAGCAGGTTCTGTTATTTTTAAACAGAAGAGGCTACACCGGCTTTATCAGCTGCCGCAGCTGCGGCCAGGTGATCCTTTGCCCTCACTGCAGCGTATCTTTGTCCCTGCACAGGGACGGAAAGCTGCACTGTCACTATTGCGGCTATGTACAGCCCAGAGTGGAGATCTGCCCCAAATGCGGCTCCCCCCATGTGCTGGGCTTCAAGGCGGGCACAGAGCAGGTGGAGGAAAAGGTGCGGCAGTGCTTCCCCTCGGCCAGGGTGCTTCGCATGGACGGAGACACCACCAGGCACAAAAACAGTCACGGCGCCATTCTTTCCGCCTTTGGCAGGCAGGAAGCGGACATTCTGGTGGGCACCCAGATGATCGTAAAGGGACATGATTTTCCCAATGTGACTCTGGTGGGCGTCATCGCGGCGGATTTGAGTCTTTCGGAGCAGGATTTCCGCTCCGGGGAGCGCACCTTTCAGCTGCTGACCCAGGCCGCCGGAAGAGCGGGCCGGGGAGCAACCCCAGGGGAAGTGGTGATTCAGACCTATCAGCCGGAGCATTACAGTATTCAGATGGCAGCGGCCCAGGATTATCAAAGCTTTTACGAGAGGGAAATGTCATACCGTTCCCTGCTCCATTATCCCCCCGCTGGCTGCATGATGGCGGTGCATATTTACGGAAAAGAGGAGACTTCAGCCGCCGGGCTTGCCCGGAACCTGACCAAACAGGCAAACGATGCAGTGCGCAGCGGACTTCAGGCGCAGATTCTGGGGCCTGGGGAAGCGGGCGTTTATAAGCTGAAGGACGTCTTCCATCATGTGATTTACGCAAAAGCGCAGGACAGAGAGACTTTGCTGAAGCTGAAAAATTCGCTGGAGCTGTACAGGGAGCAGTGCTGGCCCTCAAAGGATAAGGAATATATACAATTTGATTTTTTATAGTGAACGACAGTTTGCCGTTCACTGTTATGACTGAAATAATAAAACAGACCTGTGAAGGGCCGTGTCTGTGAAAGAAAACCATTGAGAAAAGGAGAGATAGTTTTATGGCACTTCGTAAAATCAGAGAGATCGAGGATCCGGTTCTGTATAAAACCTCCAAGGAGGTCACCTCCATGACCCTGCGCAATAAAATGCTCATCGATGATATGTTTGACACTATGTATGAGGCCGACGGCGTGGGACTGGCCGCTCCCCAGGTTGGTGTTTTAAAGAGAATTGTGGTTATCGATGTGACCGGGGAGAATCCCCTGCTTTTGATCAATCCGGTGATTCTGGAGACCTCCGGAGAACAGACTGGCAATGAGGGCTGCCTTTCGGTCCCCGGCAAAACCGGCGTGGTGACCCGCCCCAACCATGTGAGGGTCCGGGCGCAGAATGACAGGATGGAATGGTTTGAGCTGGAGGCAGAGGAACTTCTGGCCAGAGCCATCTGCCATGAGGTGGATCACCTGGAAGGGCATTTGTATGTGGAAAAGGTGGAGGGACCCTTAGAGGATCTGCCGGACGAGGAAGAAGAGGAAGCGTAAAGGAATGAAGATCGTTTTTATGGGAACGCCGGATTTTGCGGCCCACTGCCTGAAGATGCTACTGGAAGCCGGCCATGAGGTGACGGCAGTTTACACCCAGCCGGACCGCCCCAGGGGAAGGGGCCGGGAAGTTCAGATGTCTGCGGTGAAGGTACTGGCCCTTCACTATGGCCTGCCCGTATATCAGCCGGAGAGAATCCGCGCCAAAGAGGCGATGGAAGAGCTTGAAAAATTATCGGCGGATGTGTTTGTGGTGGCCGCCTTCGGGCAGATCTTATCCCAGGAGATTCTGGATATGCCCAGGTACGGCTGCATCAATGTCCATGCCTCTCTTTTGCCTCAGTACAGGGGCGCCGCACCCATCCAGTGGGCGGTGATCAACGGCGATGAGTACAGCGGTGTGACCATCCAGCAGATGAATGCGGGAGTGGATACCGGCGATATTTTATATACGAAGCAATATCGGTTAAAAGAGGACGAGACCGGCGACAGCCTGTTTGAGGCATTGACAGAGCTTGGAGGACAGGCCGTTGTGGAGGCTCTTTCCTTCCTGGAGCAGGGCAAACTCACCCCTCAGCCTCAGGACGAGGAGAAAGCCACCTATGCGGGAAAATTAAATAAGGAAATGGGCCGTCTGGATTTCACAAAACCGGCCCCGGAGCTGGAACGGCTGGTGCGGGGACTCAATTCCTGGCCCGGCGCCTATACCTTCCTGGGAGAGAAACAGCTGAAAATATGGAAGACTCAGGCGGTGGCGGATTTATTGAAGATGCCGCAGGCAGTCCGTGAAAAAACGGGAGCGGAAACATTGACGGCTTCTGTGAACGAATCAGAGATTGCACCCGGCACCATCATCACCCGGGACAGCGAGAGCATCACCGTTGCCTGCGGCACGGGCTCTCTGAGAATCCTGGAGGTACAGCCTGCCGGAAAGAAACGCATGAGCGTGAAGGATTTTCTGCTGGGATATGGAAAGCTGGCACAGCCGGGAATGAGGCTTGGCTGAGAGAGAGACTTGAAAAGCCGTACAGCCCGAAATAAGGCATGACTGAGAGAGGATGGCTTTGCCGGTACAGCGGAAAATGAGGCTTGGTTAAAAAATGTCAAATGCAGTAAACACCAGGGAACTGGCAGTGGAGCTTCTGATGTCCATGGAAAAAGACGAAGGCTTTTCCAGCGATCTGATCAGAGGCACTTTAAATAAATACGATTACCTGGATCGAAGAGACAAGGCGTTTTTGAAGCGCCTGGCGGAAGGCTGCCTGGAAAAGCAGCTTTACCTGGATTTTATTTTAAATCAGTATTCCAATACGCCTGTGAAAAAAATGAAGCCCTTCATCCGGGCTCTGCTTCGCAGCAGCCTTTATCAGATTCTGTTCATGGAGCAGGTGCCGGATCGGGCGGTGGTGAATGAAGCCGTAAAACTGGCGGGCAAAAGAGGTTTTGTCAATCTGAAGGGGTTTGTCAACGGCGTGCTGCGCAAAACTGCGTCCGCGAAGGAAGATGGAACCCTTCCCGCACCGTCCACAGAAAATCTGACAGAATTCTGGTCCGTCACCCATTCCATTCCGGCCTGGCTTATAGAGAAATGGAGACAGGAGCTGGTCGATGAGACAACGTTAAAAATGCTGGACGCCTTTGAAAAGCCCCAGCCCGTGACCATTCGGCTCCGGGAATTTATGAGCGAAACAGAGCGACAGGAGCTTCTCTCACAGATGGAAGAGCAGGGTGCGGAGATCACACCTCACCCCTACCTGCCCTACGCTTACTGCCTGACCCGCTTAGAAGGCGTCCACCACCTCCCCGGCTATTCTCAGGGACTTTTCGCGGTGCAGGACGCCAGCAGCATGCTCTGCGTAGAGGCCGCCAATATCCATCCGGGCGATTTCATACTGGATGTGTGCGCCGCCCCCGGAGGAAAAGCCTGCCTTGCCGCCGACAAAACCGGTCCGGAGGGCAAAGTGCTGGCCAGAGATGTCTCCGACATCAAACTTTCCGCCGTGGAAGAAAACGCCGGCCGTCTCCAGCTTGACAATCTCAATGTCCAGCTCTGGGACGCCGCCGTTTTCGACAAGACCATGGAAGAAAAGGCCGATGCAGTCCTTGCCGACCTGCCCTGCTCCGGCTTAGGGATTCTTGGCAAAAAACAGGACATTCGCTACCATGTAACCCCGGAAAGCCTCCAGGAGCTTCAACAGCTCCAGCGCCAGATCCTGGCCGCTGCCGTCCGGTATGTAAAACCCGGCGGCACCCTCATTTACAGCACCTGCACCATCGATCCCCTGGAAAATGAGGACAACCGCACTTACATCATTGAAGAGCTGGGCCTGCATCCGGAGAGCATTACAGAATCCCTCCCAGAATCCCTGCGCCGGGAATCTGCGAAGGATGGCTACATTCAGCTAATCCCCGGCCAAGATAACTGCGACGGCTTCTTCATCAGCCGTTTCAGGAAACCTGTAAATCAGAGTGCCAGAGTGACTTTGCAGAATCCTGACTTACATAACAGCGGGTCAGAGCGGTGAATGGAATCTTGCCGGATTTTACCTTGCATTAACGCAGGCGAAAGCATTGAAAAAAGATAAGGCGACGTCAGACATCGTGTGGAGCCGTTCTTTTTTCAATGCTTTCGCCGGAAACGAAGAAGACAGAAACGAAGAAGACAGAAACGAAGAAAATAAATGAAACAAGACCTGAAAAGCCTCCCCCTGGACGAGCTGACCGCGGCCCTTGCCGCCCTCGCCCAGCCCCCCTACCGCGCCAGACAACTATACCAATGGATGCACCGGAAACTGGCTCCCTCCTATGACGCCATGTCCAACATCCCCAACTCCCTCAAAGCGCTCCTGAAGAAAAATTTTGAGTACACCAGCCTGCAGCAGCAGCTGGTTCAGGAATCCAGGATCGACGGCACCAGAAAATATCTTTTTTCCCTGGCGGATGACAACTGCAACGAAAGCGTCTGGCGAAGATATCATCAACGAAACAGCGTCTGCGTCTCCTCTCAGGTGGGCTGCCGCATGGGCTGCAGGTTCTGCGCCTCCACCCTGGACGGCCTGAACAGAAACCTTCTTGCCGGAGAAATGCTGGATCAGATCTACGCCATCACCAGACAGACCGGCGAACGGGTCAGCAACGTGGTGATCATGGGTTCCGGCGAACCACTGGATAATTATGACAACGTGACCAGATTCATCCGCATGCTCTCCGATGAGCACGGACTGCATATCAGCCAGCGCAACATCACACTCTCCACCTGCGGCCTGGCGCCCCGGATCAGACGTCTTGCCGATGAAGGACTGCAGATTACCCTGGCCCTCTCTCTGCACGCACCTACGGATGAGAAGAGAAAACGCCTGATGCCTGTGGCTTACCGCTATTCCCTGGAGGAAGTGCTGGACGCCTGCGGATATTATTTTGAAAAAACAGGCAGACGAGTAACCTTTGAATATTCCCTGGTCAGAGGAGTCAATGACAATAAGGAAGAGGCTCATCAGCTGATCCGGCTGCTGAAAAGCCATAACTGCCAGGGCTGTCACGTAAACCTGATCCCGGTGAACCCCATTGAAGAGAGGGATTATCAGGGAACAGAACCGGGAAAAGTAAAAGCTTTTCAAAATTTGCTTGACCAAAACGGGATAAATGCTACAATCAGAAGAGAAATGGGCCGCGACATTGACGGAGCCTGCGGTCAGCTGAGGAGAAGACAGCTGAAAGAGAACGCGGGAAAGAACCCGGCATCGGCGGAACCCGCAGACAGTTGAAAGAACGAAAAGGAGTACCTGACATATGTTAGAAGTCTGTTACGTTTCTGACGTGGGCAGAAAAAGAACGATTAATCAGGACAGTGTCTATATAACTACATCCCCCCTGGGCGCGCTACCCAACCTGCTGCTTTTAGCGGACGGCATGGGCGGCCATAAGGCGGGAGACTATGCTTCCAGGAAAGCGATCGAGATCATTACCAGTGAGATTCCCGACGCGGAAGAGACGGATCCCGTGCAGATTCTGACCAGAGTGATAGAAACCGCCAATACAAGGCTTTACGATAAATCTGTGAGCGATATCAATTACAGCGGCATGGGTACCACCCTGGTAGCGGCCTGCTGTATGGGCGACAAGCTGATTGTGGCCAATATCGGGGACAGCAGACTCTACCTGATCCGGGAGAATACCATGGTGCAGGTCACCAGGGATCATTCCTACGTGGCGGAGATGATCCGCAGCGGCACCATCAACCGGGATCAGGCCAAAAACCATCCCAAAAAGAACTACATTACCCGGGCTGTGGGCGCTTTTCCCAAAACCACCGCGGACTTTTTTTACGTGGATGTTCTGCCGGAGGATATCATCCTGATCTGCTCCGACGGCCTGACCAACATGCTCGAGGATGAGCAGATTTTATCTGTGGTCTATCAGGAAAAGTCCATGCAGGAGGCATGCAGCCGACTGGTGCAGAACGCCAATGAAAACGGCGGGGCAGACAATATTTCCGTGATCTTGGCCCGACCTTTGACAGAAAAGGAGGACAGGCACGATGATTAAAATGGGAATGCTGTTGGGCGGCCGCTATGAAATTCTGGAAAAAATAGGCACCGGCGGTATGAGCGACGTCTATAAAGCCATGGATCAGAAGCTCAATCGAAACGTGGCTGTCAAGGTGCTGAAACAGGAATTTTCCGAGAACGCCAATTTTGTGTCCAAATTTCTGGTGGAGGCCCAGGCCGCTGCGGGACTGATGCACCCTAATATTGTCAATGTGTACGATGTGGGGGAGGAGGATGACATCCACTATATCGTGATGGAACTGGTGGAGGGCATCACTCTCAAAAAATATATCGAAAAAAAGGCGAGACTTTCCTATAAAGAGGCTGTCAGCATCGCCATCCAGGTGGCCATGGGAATCGAGGCGGCTCACAATAACCACATTATCCACAGGGATATTAAACCGCAGAATATTATTATTTCCAGGGAAGGAAAGGTGAAGGTGACGGATTTCGGCATTGCCAAGGCGGCCACCTCCAACACAGTCACCTCCAACGTCATGGGAAGCGTACATTATACCTCCCCGGAGCAGGCCAGGGGCGGATACAGCGATGAGAAGAGCGATGTCTATTCTCTTGGCATTACCCTGTTTGAGATGCTCACGGGAAGGGTTCCCTTTGACGGAGATACCACCGTGGCCATCGCCATCAAGCACATTCAGGAACCCATGCCAAGTCCCAGGGAATATGTGGAGGAAATACCCGTCAGTGTAGAGCAGATTGTCTTAAAGTGCTGTCAGAAGACCGTGGACCGCAGATATCAGTCCATGGGAGAGTTGATTGATGATTTAAAACAGGCTCTGGTTCACCCGGATGAGGATTTCGTACAGGTGGTGGATCCGGACGAAACCGGCGCCACCAGACTGGCGGAGGAACCGGTGTACGAAGAGGAGGATGAATACGAGGAGGAAGAGGAGAGCATTGGCTTCCGCACAAGCTCCATGGGCCACACCGGCACTATGAAGCTGCGCACCGGAAGAGTTCCCGAGGAGCTCCTGGAACAGGAAGAGCTGGAAGAGGAGGAGAATAATAAGACCGAAAAGGTGACCATCGTTCTGATTGTCATCGTCGGCCTGATTATTCTGATTCTGATTGTTTTCATGATCTTTAAGATCATGGGCTTCTTTGACGGCACAGCCAACGGGATTCTGGGCAATACTGTGACGGAAGAGAGCCAGGAGGAAGCGGCCGATGTGACCATGATTGCTGTGGCGGGGGAGGATGAGGATACCGTAACCGCCAGACTCAGGGCACTGGGGCTTGAGGTGTCAAAGCAATATGAGGAATCGGATTCTGTCAGCGCCGGAATTGTGATCAGCGCGGATGTGTCTGTGGGAGCCATCCTGAAGGAAGGAGACACCGTGACGCTGACCATCAGCGCGGGCAAGGAGGGAGTGGTCATTGAGGATGTGACCGGCCTGTCCATGGACGAGGCGGTGGCCTTGCTCCAGCAGCAGGGCTTTACCGTGTCCACCTCGGAGGGCTACAGTGACACTGTGGAAAAGGGCTATGTGATCAGCCAGAACCCGGAGGGCGGACAGACGGTGTCCAAGGGTTCCGCGGTGACCATCAGGGTCAGCGCCGGTTCGGACGATTCCACCGTGCGGGTTCCCAACCTGATCGGTCTGCCCCTGGGCAACTGTGAGGAGGAGCTGGCGGCTGTGGGGCTTTTGCTTGGCACAGTCAGCGAGGTCTACAGCGATACCGTGGAGGAGGATCTGGTCTGTGAGCAGCAGTATGGGGAAGGTTCCTATGTGGAGAGGGGCACTACGGTGAACGTGACGATCAGTCTGGGCGCCACTCCCACTTCCTACAGCTATCAGGCCAGCATTGAAGCTCCGACAGCGGAGGAGGCTCCCCAGTATGTAAGCGGCGCCACGGTTCAGATCGCGCTGATGTCTGACAGCGGCAAGACACTTTACAGCGCCAGTGTCACCGAGTTTCCGGTGTATATCAGCATTTCCGGCATTACCTCCGCTTCCGGCAGGATTATTATGACCTACACCTATGATGAAGTGGAGACGGAGGCAACGGAGTCCAGTGCGGCAGTGACGAAAAAGACGACTGCCAGCTTTGAGAGGGTTGTCACCTTCACGGAGGAATAGATGCAGATGAATCGGAACGGAGGAATAAAGACAGAACAGTGAGAGCAGGAGAATGAGAGAAGTACGCTGGAAGCTTAAGGAACAGAACAGGGGATTGAACAATGCCGGAGTATAATCAGGGGAAAATCACCCGGGGCGTAGGCGGCTTTTACTACGTTCATGTACCCTCAAAAGGCGTTTATGAATGCCGCGCCAGGGGCATTTTCCGCAATGACGGCATCAAACCCCTGGTGGGGGATGATGTCATGATACAGATTCTTTCCGAAAAGGATGGTACTGGCAATCTTACGGAGATTCTGCCGAGGAAAAGCGTTCTTGTACGTCCGGCAGTGGCCAACGTGGATCAGGCCCTGGTGGTTTTTTCCATGAAAAGCCCTCAGATCAGCTTGAATTTGCTGGACAGAATGCTGATTCACATGGAGCAGCAGCATCTCCCTGTGACTGTATGCTTCAATAAATCGGACCTGGATGAAGATAACGAGGGCCGGAGGCTTTCGAAGGTGTATCAGGCGGCAGGGTATCCGGTGCTGTGCGTCAGCGCCGGCACAAATCTGGGAGTGGAGCAGGTATATGCCTGCCTGAAGGGAAAGACTACAGCGGCGGCGGGGCCCAGTGGTGTGGGAAAATCCACCCTGATCAACCGCCTTCAGGAGAACACCCATATGGAGACCGGAGAGGTCAGCAGGAAGCTTCAGAGGGGCAGACACACCACCAGACATTCTCAGCTCATCCCCGTGGATGAGGAAAGTTATATTCTGGACACCCCGGGGTTTGGCTCTCTGGAAATGTTTGATCTGGAAAAAGAGAATCTGGCTGATTATTACCGGGAATTTATGCCCTTTACAGGGGATTGTAAATTTCAGGGCTGCAGCCATACCCATGAGCCTGTCTGCGGAGTCAAAAAGGCTCTCTCGGAGGGCAAAATCAGCCGGGAACGCTACCGCACCTACTGTACGCTGTACGAGGAGCTGGCATCACGCAGAAAATACTGAGAACGAGAAAAACAGGGAGGATGTCCCGCAGCTGTCTGTCGGGTGCAGAAGCTCTGTCACTATATATTCAGAAGGAGAACAAAAGTAAATGAAGCTGGGAATCATCGGCCTTCCCAATGTGGGGAAGAGCACGTTATTTAATTCACTGACAAAAGCCGGGGCTGAGAGCGCCAATTATCCGTTCTGCACCATTGATCCCAATGTGGGCATTGTGGCGGTGCCGGATGAGAGGATTCAGCTGCTGGGAGAAATGTATCATTCCAAAAAGGTGACGCCTGCGGTCATTGAGTTTGTGGACATTGCGGGACTGGTGAGAGGAGCCTCCAGGGGGGAGGGGCTGGGTAACCAGTTCCTGAGCCATATCCGGGAGGTGGATGCCATCGTCCATGTGGTCCGCTGCTTTGAGGACAGCAATGTGATTCATGTGGACGGAAGCGTAAACGCTCTCAGGGACATCGAGACCATCAATTTTGAATTGATTTTCTCTGATCTGGAGATACTGGAGAGGAGAATGGCAAAGCTTTCCAAAACCGCCCGTATGGACAAAACTGCCGGAAAGGAGTATGCTTTCCAGGAGAGGATCAAAGAGCACCTGGAGTCCGGGAAGCTTGCCAAAAGCATGGAGGTGGAGGACGAGGATGAAGCCTTATGGTTTGCCTCCTACAATCTGCTGACCGCCAAGCCGGTGATTTTTGCGGCCAACGTGGGAGAGGATGATCTGGCGGATGACGGCTCCTCCAATCCCTGGGTTCAGAAAGTCCGGGAATACGCGGCAAAAGAGGGCTGCGAGGTTTTCGTGATCAGCGCGCAGATTGAGGAGGAGATCGCCGAGCTGGATGAGGAGGAAAAGCAGCTCTTCTTAGAGGAGCTTGGAGTTTCCAGATCCGGTCTGGACAAACTGATCGAAGCAAGCTATCATATTCTTGGGCTGCAGAGCTTTCTGACGGCGGGAGAGGATGAAACCCGGGCCTGGACCATCAAAATCGGCACCAAAGCGCCCCAGGCCGCGGGAAAGATTCATTCGGACTTTGAGAGGGGCTTTATCAAGGCCGAGGTGGTCAATTATAAGGATCTGCTGGAATACGGTTCTTTAGCGGCAGCCAGGGAGAAGGGCCTGGTGGGCATGGAAGGCAAGGACTATGTGGTAAAGGATGGAGACGTGATTTTGTTCCGTTTCAACGTGTAAGGAGTACTTATGACAGATATTATGAACAGTACCGATATTGCGTTCCCAAATCTGGGAATTTATCTGGAAAATGTACCGAAGTCATTTTCCGTATTTGGGTTTTCCATTGCTTATTATGGAGTGATTATCGGCTGCGGCATTATCTGCGGCATACTGCTGGCGGCTCATATTGCCAAGGTGACGGATCAGAATCCGGATATTTACTGGGATTTTGCGATTTACGCCATCATATTTTCCATTATCGGGGCCAGACTATATTATGTGATTTTTTCATGGGACAAGTATAAGGATAACCTGCTCAGTATCTTTAATCTGCGCCAGGGCGGACTGGCGATTTACGGAGCCGTGATCGCGGCTTTCCTGACGCTGTTTGTCTATACCAGGGTCAAAAAGCAGAATTTCTTTCTGATGGCGGACACTGCGGTGCCGGGTCTGGTGCTGGGGCAGGTCATCGGACGCTGGGGGAATTTCATGAACAGGGAAGCCTTTGGGGATTACTGCGACGGCCTTTTTGCCATGGCGCTGCCGGTGGATGCCGTCCGGGAGAGCGAGATCACCCAGACCATGCTGGATCACATGGCGGAGGGGGTCAATTATGTGCTGGTTCATCCCACGTTTCTCTATGAATCCATGTGGAATCTGTGCCTGCTGATCTTTTTGCTGCTCTACAGAAAGCACAAAAAATTTGACGGGGAAATCACATTGTTTTATCTGGCCGGCTATGGCATCGGACGGTTTTTCATCGAAGGACTGCGCACTGATCAGCTGCTGATTCCGTACATCAATGTGCCTATTTCTCAGGTGATCGGCATCACGGCTTTTGTGGTCTGTGTGATTCTGGATATCGTGGTGCGTTTCCATGTGAGGCATGAGAGCGAGTACCTGGGGGAGTCCAGGAGTCTGTCGTACAATCAGAAGCTGGGCAGGAAGGAAGAATAAAAGC
>JAJPYH010000068.1 GCA_021205045.1 Lachnospiraceae bacterium
AATCATATTTCTGTTGAAGGCTTATACTTTCCGGAGAAAGCGCTTGATATACTGAAAAGCAGGTCAGTGCAGGAGCTTGGGACTGGGAATGTGCCGGATCCTTCTGATGAGGCGGATAAACAGATACTTCCGGAATCAACGCATGAGCCGTTAAAAGAGAAGGAACGTTCCGGTTTGAAATCCTTCCATTGGCGACGATTTGCGGCAGCGGCCATAATAATATTTTCTATTGTTGTTGCAGGTCCGCATATACGCACATACATAAATGAGCCGCATATTATTTATTCCATGGAAAATTACACAGATGATCCGGATTACGGTACAATCTATGAGATTGACTATGTTATTACTGCAGAGCCTACACATGAATGGATTCAGAATTATATTGATACCAGGGTCGCGGCGTATGTGAAGCAGAAGGAACTGGATATCGAGATTGTTAAACTGGTTTTTTATGACAATAAGAAAAATCTGATAAATCGGGATGAGGAACAGATTTTGGCTGATGCTTATGTTATTGTTGACCTGTATTGAAAACGGAAGGGATATACCATGAGAAAGTTAACAATTAAAACATATTATATTATGCCGCTATTGATGTTGTGTCTGTTTCCTTCTCTGACCACTGTTCATGCACAGGACCTGAAAAAGGAAATAGTGAGTGAGTATACGGCTGAGAATTCGTCATTAATCATTGAAGAGGTATTGGAGATTGAAACCAGCTATAATGCTGATTCTGACAGTATTTATGTTACGAGAAGGCTGACATATGAAGGATATGTAACACCTCCGCTTGAGCTGGAATGTACTGAAACAATAGATGGCATTACATATACAGGGACTTTGAAGCTCAGGAGTTATTCACGAACAGATAACACTACGGTTGCTGTATATGTGGGAACATTGAATGCGAATTGATGATGGTCGAAGGCCAGACGATATGTTTAAGTAAGAAAATATTAGGTAGTCGTTTTAACGCAAAAGAAATTTCGTATTCAGCAGGACGGGGGATGGGATGAAAGCGATAATTTAATTATGCTTTCAAGAAATGAGCACTAATATGTGCTGATAAAGACAAATGATGAGCATGCTGCACATATACTTGATAGGGATGTTCAGATGCTCGTAGAGAAGTGGATAAATGAAAAAGGTATAGATCTGTTCGGAGACGGTATTCATGCTGAATTGAGCGATGAACAGCTTGACCAGATTGAAAAAATGCAGAATGAAAAGTATGGGGAGGTTTTTATAGGGCGCGACAATATGTATTATGTGGGAGAACGGGTGTATGTGGATGAATATGGTAATATTTATTTTGAGTGTACGCATTGGGAGGATAACGCTTTTCCTGAGGCGCTCGGGGAAGCCGTTCTGTTTTTTTCGTATCATTCAGATACAGAAGAGTTCAATGCTGTTGATATGATGTATTGTCCGTTGTATGTATATGAATGAAAAATTTGATCCCCCAGTTATGCTGGGAGAATAGAGTAAGCAGTAGTGAAAAGGATAATAATTGGGAATAATGGGATTAAGGATGAAAGTCAGAAAATTATTCATATTGCTTGTTGCTTTATCATTGTCGGTGACCTCCTGCGGAAAATATACGGATGTGACTGCAAATGATCATGAAAATATATCTGTATCTGAATCTGAGCAACCGGAAGATGAGGCGGCTGATGAAGAAGAAACTGTAATGGATTATGCCAATATGACGAAGGAGGAATTAGAGAGGATTTTTGATATCTATGGCACCTGCGTACAATATCATACAGATCCACAGGAATTGGCAGATTATCTGCGTGAGAGCAGTACATCCGAAGTGTTTTCTCCTTTTTCCAGTGTATCTATATACGAAGAAGACGAATGGAAAGAAAGAATGGCAGCATACTATGGTGAAGACTGGGAAGTAAGTACACCTCAGGAAGCATCGGATAAGAACAGTCCGGGACGGTGATTCATGTTGCGTGCGAGACACAGCGGATTGCAGTTATGTATGAGAGCGGGGATATTGTTATAATTGATTTTCAGGGATAGAAGGCTTCCGGTACGTTTTATGTATCGGGAGTCTTCTTTTTATTTCTGCTTTACTTTCATGCTGCATTTATTTATACTGATAGCGTGAAAGAAAGCAGCTGTATGACGCAGCAGGGGATGTTGGGTATCACCTGGAACGAAGAGGGAGGCGGCTTATGAAACTGACATTTATCGGTGCGGCTCACGAGGTCACGGGCATCTGCTGGGCAGCGCTGCCAGGGGCTGCGAGGGCATGGCTAATAAGGATCTGCTGAGGTACGCGGAGAGGATGGAGAGTCTGGCGGAGGAGATGAGGAAATAACGAAACCCATGGGAGAACATTTACAGCGTCATTTGGAAGAATCTTTGCTGTGACAGAACGGCTGTCGTGGGATTAATTGGAAATTTTTTACTGGTGGCACTGGAAATAAGCTTCGAATGATGATAAAATATTCTTAAATGTTGATGGCACATACATTTTAATATTCCAAAATGTTGATGAAATGCGAAAAAAGAATTGAATTTTGTTGATATGAGGTGCTTTATGCTGAAAAGAAAAGCGACAGATGATATTAAAAAATGGGTTTGTTCGAAGAATAAAAAATGCCTTATCGTTCAGGGAGCCAGACAAACAGGAAAAACATATATCATTGAACGGTTTGCAGAGGAGAACTATGAGGAGTTTGTTGAAATCAATTTCAAACAGCTGCCTTCCGCAACTGATATTTTTACCGGTGATCTTACGGTGGACAATATGATCATGGCCATGCGCTTCCGTTTCCCTGAAAAGAAAATGATTCCCGGGAAAACCATGATTTTTCTGGATGAGATTCAGGAGTGTCAGGAAGCGATCACATCACTGAAGTTTTGGGCAATAGACAATCGCTTTGATGTGATTGCTTCAGGGTCACTTCTTGGAATAGATTATAAGCGTGCATCCTCTTATCCCGTTGGATATGTGGATTATCTGAGAATGTACGGGCTTGATTTTGAAGAATTCCTCTGGGGTTTGGGAATTTCAGAAGCTATGACAGGGAATTTATGCAATTATCTTCATTCACAAACTGTGATACCTGAGGCCGTCAATTCTCAGATGATGAATTATTACCGGCAGTATATTGCAACAGGAGGTATGCCGGAGGCAGTACAAAAATATGTAGATACAAGAGATTTCAGGGAGGTAGACAGGATACAGAGGAGCCTTTTACAGGGATATCAGTATGACATAGCGCATTATGCGACGGCAGAAGAAAAAGTAAAAGCGGAGAAATGCTACCTTTCTCTTACAAAGCAGCTGTTGGAGAAAGAAAATCATAAATTTCAATATAAGGAAGTTGAGCATGGTGGCAGAGCCCAGAAATATTTTTCGAGTATTGAGTGGCTTCTTCGCGCAGATATGGTGCATTTGTGCAAGCTTGTGACAGATGTCAGATTTGATCTGGACGATTATGCAAGGGACGATTTCTTCAGGGCGTATACAACAGATTTGTCACTGCTGATGGCAATGAAGGACTTTTCATTAAAACAGCATATTGTAGAAAATACCTTAGAGGGAAACTCCAAGGGAGGCATATATGAATGTGCAATAGCGGATGCTCTTTATAAAAAGGGTTACCAGCTGTATTTCTATAAAAATGAGACAACAAAAAAAGAAATAGATGTCATGATTCAAAAAGATGGAAAGGTACTTCCTATTGAAGTTAAGAGCGGAAATACACGGGCAAGCTCCCTCAGATCACTTATGAAGAATCATAAGGATATTGCTTATGGATATAAGCTTGTGGAGGGAAACACAGGGGTGAGTGAAGACCGGATCATTACACTGCCTCTATATATGATTGCGTTTATCTGAGGGGAAAACTTAGAAACAATCGCGAAATTTCCCGGGTATAGTGTCAGAACAGTAAAAAGCTGGCTGAATCTGATACCGCAGAAATTTCTGATTTTTACTGTTGAGGTTGACTTACGGATTTTGGAACGCTACAATAACAAAAAAGTAAGATTATCTCATTCATGTGTTATGGCAGCAGAATAGAACGGAGAGACTGCAATGGAAAAACGAAGATTGCCGATTGGAACTGACAATTTCTCAAAATTGCGTCAGAATCATCTGTATTATGTGGATAAGACAGGGCTGATCAGGGAATTACTGGAAAGCTGGAGTGAGGTCACTCTTTTTACGCGTCCGCGCCGCTTCGGGAAGACTTTGAATACAAGTATGCTCAAAGCTTTTTTTGAAATTGGAACAGAGAAAGCTCTTTTTGACGGGCTGGTAATCTCTCAGGAAAAAGAACTCTGCGATCAATATATGGGAAGGTTCCCTGTTATTTCGGTGAGTTTGAAAACGGTGGAAGCCGCCGACTATGATTCCGCACGCTTGAGACTTTGGAATGTGGTCAGAGAGGAAGCAGAGCGTTTTTCCTTTTTGGTGCAAAGTGGGCGGCTGGATGCCCTGGATAAAGAAAACTTCATGCGTCTGAGAAAAGGAGAGGGCAGCCTGGAGGAGAGCCTTCTGATGCTTTCCAGAATTCTGTGTAAGCATTATGATCAAAAGGTGATTATTCTGATTGATGAATATGATGTTCCGTTGGATAAATCTGCCAGGTATGGATACTATGACAGAATGATTATTCTGATTCGCACGATGTTCAGTGCTGTTCTGAAAAGCAATGATTATTTGCAGTTTGCAGTTCTCACAGGCTGTATGAGAATATCAAAGGAAAGCCTTTTTTCGGATTTAAATAATCTGAAGGTGTATTCCATTGTTGATAATCGTTTTGATGAATGGTTTGGCTTTACCGACGCCGAAGTCAGGAAAATGCTGGAAGATTTTGAACTGACAGATTACTATGAACAGACGAAGGAATGGTATGATGGTTATCGAATTGGCCAGCAGGATGTGTACTGCCCCTGGGATGTGATCAATTGGTGCGACAAGCTGATCAACGATACCAACCATGATCCGGAAAACTTCTGGGCAAACACCAGTGGTGATGATCGTATTCTGCAGTTTGTAGATATGGCGGACGATGCCACAAAGAGAGAATTGGAACGCCTGTCAGCAGGAGAAAGCGTGGAGAAAGATCTGACGCTTAATCTGACTTATAATGAGCTTGGCAACAGCATGAACCATTTCTGGAGCGTTCTTTTTACAGCGGGATATCTGACACAATGTGGAAAAAACGAATATGGAGAATACAGACTCGTTATTCCCAATAGAGAGATAAATCATGTCTTTGACCAGCAGATTAAGAGATGCTTTTATCGGAAAATAGGAAGCAATCTGACTGCGCTGTACAAAGCGCTTTCAGAGGGGAATGCCCGGACTGTGGAAGAACAGCTGAATATCAGTATGCGGGAATCCATCAGTTTTATGGACGGAGGCAATTCTGATGAACAAAGAGAATCCTTCTATCATGGACTTTTGCTTGGCATGCTCAAGGATCGCAGCGGCTGGAAAATTCGTTCCAACAGAGAAGCGGGGAGTGGCCGCGCCGATATTATTGTGATAGATCAGGTGAATAGCAGCGGTTATATTATTGAAGTAAAATATGCGAAAGACGCGAAAAATGAAAACGATGTGGCTGCTCTTGAAAAATGGGCGGATATTGCCTTGAAGCAGGTTGAAAATAATCAGTATGACCAATATTTTGCGGACGGGGAGATTCATCATATTTTCAAGTATGGAGTTGCGTTTTATAAAAAGAAGTGTCGGGTGAAAAAGCAACTCTGATGGCTGGAGACCTGGCCATGATTTTAGTCAATTATGATTTACTAAATTATAATTGACTATAAGGACGCCCGATTCTCACTCCTCCACTCCCTTGGGGAAACCCCATACACAGATTTAAACGCTCTTGAGAAATGCAGTTGGTTTGGATAGCCGACTGCATTTCCTGTGTCCGCCACTGACATGTCTGTCAGCTTCAACAGCTCCGCCGCCTTGGTCATGCGGTAGGAGATGAGAAACTGCTGTGGGGATTTGCCCGTGGCTTCATGAAATATTTTCCCGAAATAACTTCTGTTCAGGCCGCAGACCGCGGCAATATCCTCCACGGTAATATCATTCTGAAAATTCTGTTCTATGTAGGTGAAGGCCTCCTTGACGTAGAAATCCCGAAGAGAGCTGCCCTGGCTGATCCGCATGGCGCCGGGGGCCCGCATAAAGCTGTCGATGAACAGGTAGAGATGGCCGATCAGGTGGAAGGGGGATTCCTCCCGGTGGTCGACGATGTAGAGCATCTCATTTTTCATGGTTTCGGCGATGTCCTTGCTGCGCACCTTATAGACGGGGTTGTCCAGGCTTAAGCCGGCCAGTTCCACTGTTTCCTTGGCGCGCAGGCCGTCAAATTCCAGCCACACATATTCCCAGGGAAGGTTCCGGTCGGCAATGTAGGTGCAGATCTGGCGGGGAAAGAGCATGAAGCCCTGGCCGCTACGAACCTGGTAGGTGACGGTTTCGCCTTTGGAGTTATCGGCGTAGAGGGTGCCGGTGCCGGAGAGGCAGTAGTGGAAGAGATAGTGGTTTCTGGCGGCCGGGCCGAAGGAGTGGGAGGGGTCGCACTGCTCCCTGCCGAACTGGTACAGGCCCAGATCCACGAAATTTTCACTTGGAAAGACGGAAAAAACGAAGTCACTCATGAAACACCTCCAAAGGAAGTATATCGTGACCCAAAAGGGCCGCGATCCAATTCGCCGTTCGTCAGAAACGTGCGGGCATACTCCTTCCTCACTTTCGCTCATTATATACCAAAATGCGTCATAACTTCAAGTATAGAAACAAAAAGCGGCAAAAATCCATAAAACAACCGAAATCAAGCCATTCATTGCAAGCATAATGATATGTTACAATGCTTTTATCAAACATGTTGAATCCCGGGAAATAAAAAAATAAAGGAGAAATGCTATGAAACCAGAGAGCGTAAAGCACGCAGGGGCATCCCTTGGGCTTGTGGCCGCTGGAATTGTGATGGCGGGCGTCTCGCTCACGGGCTGCGGCAGCAGTACGGACAGTGACAAAACCGTGATTGAGATCGTGCAGTATAAGCCGGAGGCGGCGGATTACTTTGAGACGCTTGAGGAGGCGTTCAACGCCACTCATGACGACATTGAGCTGAAAATCAACTCGCCCAATGACGCCAACACGATTTTAAAGACACGGTTTATCCGGGAGGATTATCCGGATATCATCGGAATCGGCGGCGATATCAACTATTCCTACTATGTGGATGCCGGGATTCTGGCGGACGTGTCCGATTATGTGGGCCTCACAGATATCAACGAGGGATATCTGGAAATCCTGGAGAATCTGGAGTTTGTGCCTGTGGACGGAACCTACGGGGTTCCCTATGTGGCCAACGCGGCGGGCATTCTGTACAACGCAGACATGTTCGAGGAGTACGGCTGGGAGATTCCGACCACCTGGGAGGAGCTGATTGCTTTGTGCGAGGAGATTTCCGATACGGGTATTTTGCCTTTTTATTTCGGATATAAGGACACCTGGACCTGTCTGGCTCCCTGGAACGCCATGGCAGTGAGCCTGTCCGACGCGGATGTGACCAAACAGGTGAACCGGGGCGAGACCACCTTCGCGGAGGAGTACCGGGAGACCGCTGAGAAGTATCTGGAGCTGCTGCAGTATGGAGAGAGCGGACCCTTCGCCTACGGCTATAATGACGCCTGCACCGCTTTCGCCAGAGGGCAGTCTGCCATGTACATGATCGGCAGCTACGCGGCGCCGCAGATTTTGTCCGTCAATCCGGATATGAACCTGGGCTCCTTCGTGCTTCCGGCCAATGATGAGGCGGAGGGCAACACCCTGAATTCCGGCATTGACCTGATGTTCTGCGTCACCGAGGCCTGTGAAAATAAGGAGGCGGCCTACGAGGTGCTGGATTTCCTCATGGAGGATGCCAATATCCAGCAATACATAGACGACCAGACCGCCATCCCCTGTAAAAACGGTGATTTTACCCTGTCTCCCATTCTGGACGGCATGACGGAGTACATTGAGTCCGGGAATATGACAGACTTCCAGGATCATTATTATCCTTCCGAAATGTCCGTGGACGCCATGCTGCAGACCTTCCTGATCGAGCAGGATGTGGACGCGTTTCTCACGGATTTTGATACCAACTGGCAGAGGTACAACCGGGACATCATCCGCATGGTGCAGGACTATGAGGCCTCGCAGGAGTAAAGGAAAGGAGAGCGGATAGAAATGAAAAACGATAGAAAAGTAACCTTTTTACTGATCACCATTCCGATTCTGGCGCTGTTTGTCTGTTTCAACACCATTCCGTTGATTCGCGGCGTAATCTACAGCTTCACCAATTTCAGAGGATACGGCAGCTACGACTGGGTGGGGCTGCGCAATTATATCGACCTGTTTTCGGATGAGAGGGTGGGCAAGTCTTATCTCTTTACCTTCAAGCTGGCCATTGTGACCACCATTGTGGTGAATGTGGTGAGTCTCCTGCTGGCGCTGTGCCTGAACAGCAAAATCAGGGCCAAAAGCTTTTTCAGGGGCGCCTATTTTCTGCCCAATGTGCTGGGTTCCCTGGTGGTGGGCTATATTTTCAATTATTTCTTTACCTATATTCTGCCGGCCTTTGGCGACATGATCGGCTCGGAGGCGCTGAGCACCAGCATTCTGTCCAGGACCGGCACCGCCTGGATCGGCATTATGATCGTCTGCGCCTGGCAGTCCGTGGCCATGAACACCATCATCTATATTTCCGGTTTACAGACCGTGCCGGAGGATGTGTATGAGGCGGGCGGCCTGGACGGCGCCACCGGCTGGAAGCAGTTCCGCTATCTGACCTTTCCGCTGATCATTCCGTTTTTCTCCATCAACATGGTGCTGTGTGTGAAAAACTTCCTGATGGTCTTTGATCAGATCGTGGCTTTGACCCAGGGCGGCCCGGCGCAGAGCACGGAGTCCATCTCCTATCTGATTTATAATAACGGCATGTCCGGCGGCCAGTTCGGCTTCCAGAGCGCCAACGCGGTAGTGTTCTTTATCGTGATCGTGGTTATCTCTGTGACTCAGATGCGGATCACTTCAAGCAAGGAGGAGCAGCTGTAATGAGAATGAAGACTGTGACCCGGATGCGGATCACTTCAAGCAAGGAGGAGCAGCTGTAATGAGAATGAAGACTGTGACCTGGATGTGGATCACTTCAAGTAAGGAGGAGCAGTGAGAATGAAAATAAAGAAAAAAAGCAACTGGGGCGCCATGACGGTTCTGATTCTGGGGCTTTCCACCATTATTTTTCCATTATATATGACCCTGGTCATCGCCTTCAAGCAGCCCTCGGAAATGACCAATACCATCAGCGGCATCCTGTCTCTGCCCTCCTCCTGGAGCCTGCAGAATTTCAGGGAGGCCATGGAAATCACGGATTTCTGGCATTCGCTTTTTAACAGCCTGAAAATCACGGTGTCCACGGTGGTGCTGGCTGTGGTGCTGCATTCCCTGATGGGCTACGCCCTGGGCAGAAACAAAAAGGAATCTAAATTTTATAATTTTGTATACCTCTTCATTGTCAGCGGCATGTTCGTTCCCTTCGCCATTCTGATGATGCCTTTAGCCAAACAGACGGCGGAAATGGGGCTGGACAACTGGGTGGGCGTAGTGCTATTGTATGTAGTGTTCTACATGCCCATGAATATTATGCTGTATTCAGGTTATCTGGTGAACATTCCCATTGCGTTGGAGGAGGCGGCCAGGGTGGACGGGGCTTCCACCTGGCGGACCTACTGGACCATTATTTTCCCCATTATGCGGCCCATGCACGCCACTGTGGCGGTGCTGACGGCGCTGTCTGTCTGGAATGATGTAATGACGCCTCTGGTGATCATGGCGGGCTCGGATGAAAATACTCTGCCCCTGGTGCAGCTGAATTTTCAGTCTCAGTTCGGCACCAATTATAATCTGGCCTTTGCCTCCTATCTGCTGGCGCTGATTCCGATTTTGATTTTTTATCTGATCTGCCAGAAGCAGATTTTGAACGGTGTGGTCAACGGCGCGGTGAAGTAAGGGGATGAACGGATCATGAGCGATATCGGTATTTCTGATGAATTCGTCAGAGGAAAAGGTATCGCTCATGCAGTCAGAATCATGCTTTACAGGGATCGCAAAATGCCGGAAAACGGTCGGATTTGAAAATAATCATGATATTTCGAAGGGAATGAAAAGCAATATGGCAATTATTTATCAGGAAAAAGAACGGATTTTTACATTAGAGACTTTACACACCACTTATCAGATGAAGGCGGACGGCCGCGGCGCCCTGCTCCATTTATATTATGGCAAAAAAACAGCCGGGAGCCTGGAATATCTGCTGCCCTTTTATGACAGGTCTTTTTCCGGGAATCCGGCGGATGTGGGCAATGACCGGACCTATTCCATGGACGTGCTGCCTTTGGAATATCCGACCCTGGGGGTGGGAGACTACCGCGGGACGGCGCTGGACATCGAGAATGGCGACGGAACGGAATGCGTTGATCTGCGGTATGATTCTCATGAAATCAGAAAAGGCAAATACGCACTGCGGGGGCTTCCCGCAGTGCTTGCCCATGAGGAGGAGGCGCAGACCCTTTCTGTTATACTGAAGGACTCTGTCAGCGGCATCCGGGTGGAATTATTGTACGGGGTGCTGGAGCGGGAGGATATCATTACCCGGGCCGCAGTGATTTCCAATAAGGGCGCAGAGACGGTGATCATACAGAAGGCGGCCGGCGCCTGCCTGGATTTTCTGTACTGGGATTATGACCTGATCAGCTTTTACGGCAGGCATGCCATGGAGAGAAGCGTGCAGCGAAAGCCCATCGGGCATGGCACCTTTTCCATCGGCAGCAGGCGGGGCACCTCCAGCCATCAGTACAATCCGGGGGTGATTGTGGCGGAGCCGCATACCACCGAAGAGCAGGGAAACTGCTACGGCCTTTTGTTTGTGTACAGCGGAAATTTCTGCTGTGAAGTGCAGCGGGATCAGTTTGATCAGACCAGGGTGCTGATGGGGCTTGGAAGGGATTATTTTCATTATCCCCTGAATCCCGGGGAGAGCTTTGTGGTGCCGGAGACCATTTTGTGCTTTTCCGATCAGGGGCTGGGGGCGCTGTCCCGGCGATATCACGACTGCATCCGCCGTCATATCTGCCGGGGAAAATATGCCCATGAAGCCAGACCGCTGTTAATCAACAGCTGGGAGGCGGCTTATTTTGATTTTACCGGGGAGACCATAGTCAGGCTGGCCAAAGAAGCCCGGGAGTTGGGCGCGGACATGGTGGTCATGGACGACGGCTGGTTTGGAAAGCGGGACAATGACGACAGCGGCCTGGGCGACTGGCAGGTCAATGAACGGAAGCTGGGCATGAGTCTGAAGGAGCTGGTTGGGCAGGTCAATGATCTGGGAGTCCGTTTCGGTATCTGGATGGAGCCGGAGATGGTCTCCGAGGACAGCGATCTGTACCGGGCGCATCCGGACTGGGTGCTGCGTTTTCCCGGCAGGACGCCGGTCAGAGGGAGAAATCAGCTGGTGCTGGACTTTTCCAGGGAGGATGTGCGAGAGGCTGTTTTTGCCCAGGTCTGCGGGGTGCTGGATCAGGGAAATATTGAGTATCTGAAGTGGGATATGAACCGCAGCATGGCGGACGTTGCTTCCGCAAAGGGGGCGCCGGGAAGGGTGACCTATGATTATGTGCTGGGGCTGTATGATTTCCTGGAAAAGCTGACGGCGAGGTATCCGGAGCTGCTGATTGAGGGCTGCAGCGGTGGCGGCGGCCGGTTTGACGCGGGGATGCTTTATTATACGCCTCAGATCTGGTGCAGCGACAATACGGACGCGGCGGACCGGGTTTTCATTCAGTATGGAACCTCCTTTTTTTATCCGGCCTGCGCGGTGGGAGCCCATGTGTCCGCCGTGCCCAATCACCAGACGGGGCGGAAGGTGAGTCTGCAGACCCGGGGCGTTGTGGCGATGGCGGGAACCTTTGGGTTTGAACTGAATCCGGCGCTGCTGACTGAGGCGGAGAAGGCTGAAGTGAAGGAACAGATTCGGTTTTGGAAAAATGTGGAGCCGTTGGTCAGAGAGGGAGATTATTATCGGCTCAGCAATCCCTATGAGGAGGCGTTTGCGGCCTGGGCGTTTGTGGATGAGAATCAGGAGCGGGCGCTTCTGAGCGTGGTGATGATGGAGAAGCATGGGAATATGGCGGTGAGCTATGTCAGGCTGCGGGGGCTTTTGCCGGAGGCGGAGTATGTGAATTCGCGGGACGGCAGGGTGTATTCCGGAGCGGCGCTGATGAATGCGGGGATTCCGCTGCCTTTGGAGATGGGGGATTACCGGGGGTATCAGGCGGAGTTTCGGAGAACGCAGGGATAGCAAAAGGGTCGCGCAACAGCTTCCGCAGTTCACGCTCGGTTTTGCAAGGGCTGCTGAGGCCGGAAGCTTTCTGTCTGGCACTGTTATTTTCGGTGAAATTGAAAGTGCACGATTCTGTTGCGTATAACGATTCTGTTGCGTATAATAGTAAACGACTTTTTGTCGTTTACTATCGCGCCGATTGTGGGCTGCATAAGCGGCTTTATTCCCCGCATGATTGTGTGCATCCTTTTCAGAGTGAAGACAGGTTATTTTTGTCGTTCACTATACAATGTGATTTAAAGGAGAAATAGAAATGTCTGAGAATGATTTTCAGAATCAGAATCCAGCTGTAGTACAGAAAGCAAACTATATTTACTCGCAGATACAGAGCAGGTTTACGGAAGTGCTTGCAAAGAGTCCCTGCCGCAGGGCCGTCATCGGCTTGAGCGGCGGCTCCGGCTCCGGCAAGACCAGTATTGCGGCAGTTCTGAAGGAATATCTGGAAAGGGACGGCATTGGCTGTTACGTGCTGACAGGGGACAATTATCCCCGCAGAATCCCAAAATACAATGACGCGGAGCGGCTGCGGATCTACAGGGAATACGGGCTGAGCGGCCTGGTGAACGGGGGTGTTTATACACCGGAGCGCTTTGCCCTGGTGCAGCAGTGGCAGCGGCAAAACGAGGACGCCGACTTAAAGCACGCCGGGGAGAATCCCTGGTTCTGGAATTATCTGGACGCGGGGAGGAAGGGCCTGGCCGCTTATCTGGGTTCGTCAAAGGAGCTGGATTTTCAGAAGGTGGAGGCGGTTGTTTCCTCTTTTCAAGCCGGGGCGGAGAAAATCTGGTTTCGCAAAATGGGCCGGGAGGAGACGGAGGTCTGGTATGAAGAGACGGATTTTCAGGACATTCAGGTGCTTCTGATTGAGTGGACCCACGCCAACAGCAGTTATTTTCAGGGGGTGGATTTGTCTGTTTATCTGGACAGCACGCCCCAGGAGACGCTGCTGCGCCGCCTGATGAGAAACCGGGATACGGGCATCGACAGTCCCTTTACTGCCATGGTGCTGGAGCTTGAGCAGGAGCAGCTGAAAAAACAGGCAAAGGGGGTGGATTTTGTGTTTTCCGACCGGGTGGACAACGGCCCCATGCTGAACGCCTATCCGGACAGTCTGGGCGGAAAGCTTTCTGAAATCAACAGGCTGTTGGAGACGCCTCAATGGCTGGGTGCCTTTCAGTCCTTCTATATTCTTCCCAGCCTTTACCATTCGGATCTGGACCGGGGCTTTTCGGTCATTGATTACGGGCTCAATGAGGAGTACGCCGGGCGGCAGGACTTAGAGGAGCTGAACCGCCTGGGGGTGGACCTGAAGCTGGATTTTATTTTAAATCATGCTTCCGTGAACTCGCCCCAGTTTCAGGATTTATTGAAAAACGGGGAGAATTCCAGGTACCGGGATTTCTTTATCGACTGGAATCAGTTCTGGGAGGGCTGCGGGGAAATGACGCCGGAGGGCTATATTTTTCCGCGAAATGAACTGATCAAGGACATGTTTTTCCGAAAGCCGGGGCTGCCCCTTCTGATGGTGCCCTTCCCGGACGGCAGGAAGGTGCCCTACTGGAATACCTTTTATCAGGAAATCAGGCCGGACGGCAGTTTCCTGGGGCAGATGGACCTGAACATCCATTCCCCGCTGGTGTGGTCTTTTTATGAAAAAACTCTCAAGACCCTGGCCGGATACGGGGCGAAGATTGTGCGGCTGGACGCCTTTGCCTATGCGGACAAGCGGCCTGGAGCCAAAAACTTTCTCAATGAGCCTGGCACCTGGGAGGTACTGACCCGGGTGCAGACCATCGCGGATAAATACGGTCTGACCCTGCTTCCCGAGATTCACGCGAGCTATGATGAAAAGATTTATCAGGTGCTGGCCGACAAAGGCTATATGACCTACGACTTCTTCCTGCCGGGGCTTATGCTGGACGCCCTGGAGCGGGGAAACGGCGAGGTGCTGCTTGGCTGGGCGCAGGAAATCTATGATCAGAAAATCCGTACCGTCAACATGCTGGGCTGCCACGACGGCATTCCGCTGCTGGACTTAAAGGGTCTGCTTTCTGAGGAGCGGATCGGAGAACTGATCAGAACTGTGGTGAGCCGGGGCGGCTATGTAAAAAACCTCCATGGCCAGAAAAACGTCTACTACCAGGTCAACGCCACCTACTACAGCGCCCTGGGGGAGGACGATGACAAGCTCCTGCTGGCCAGAGCCATTCAGCTGTTCATGCCGGGAAAGCCCCAGATCTGGTACCTGGATTTATTTGCAGGCAAAAATGACCACGCCGCGGTGCAAAGGGCCGGTGCGGGCGGCCACAAGGAGATCAACCGCACCAACCTGACTATGGAGCAGATGGAGGAGCGGATGAAGCTGCCGGTGGTGACAGGGCAGCTGGAAATGCTGCGCTTCCGCAATACCTTCCCGGCCTTTGGCTTTGAGGCGGCGATGGAGGCGAAGCTGGAGGGCAGCAATGGAAATCTTCTCACTATTCGGTGGGAGAACCGGGGATGCAGGGCGGTTCTGAGGGCGGATCTTTCGGATGCTTCCTTCAGAATCAGTGCTTTTGACAACGCGGGGGAGCGAGTGGTGACGGAAAACGGAGCGGGAGCGAGGTAAGGCAATATAAAAATAAGATAGGAAAGAAGGAAAACGATGTCTGACACAAAACAAAATTTACAGGAGTCCCGCGCAAATGATTTCACTCAGGGCAATATTCTGGCAAAGCTGCTTCGATTTATGATGCCCGTGCTGGGAGCCCAGATCCTCCAGGCCATGTACGGTGCGGTGGACATCCTTGTGGTGGGGCGCTTCGGCACCACCGCGGGAATTTCCGGTGTCTCCACCGGCAGCAGCGTTGTCGCTCTGGTCACCTTTACCATCACCGGCCTTGCCATGGGCATTACCGTGCTGATCGGCAAATATCTGGGAGAGAAGCGGGAGGACAGAATCGGGAAGGTCATCGGCGGCGCGGTCTGCTTCTTCGCGGTGCTGTCCGTCATTCTGGCCGCGGTGATGCTCATTTTTGCCAGGCCGTTAGCGGTTCTGATGCAGGCGCCGGAGGAAGCGGTGGAGTTGACCGCGACCTATGTGCGTATCTGCGGCGGCGGGATCTTCTTCATCATCGCTTATAACGTGATCAGCAGCATCTTCCGGGGTCTTGGCAATTCCAGACTTCCTCTGATTTTTGTGGCCATCGCCTGTGCGGTGAATATCATCGGCGACCTGTTGTTTGTGGCGGTATTGGGCATGAATGTGGTCGGAGCAGCCCTTGCCACAGTCATGGCTCAGGCAGTCAGCGTCATTCTGTCCCTTTTGATCCTGAGAAAACAGGATCTGCCCTTTACAGTCAGAAAAGAGGATATCTGCTTCAATGAAGAAATCGGCCGGTTTTTCAGGATCGGCCTGCCTATCGCGTTTCAGGAGGTGCTGACTCAGCTGTCCTTCCTGGCTCTCTGCGCCTTCATCAATCGGCTGGGCCTGGAGCAGTCCTCCGGCTACGGCGTGGCCAATAAGATCGTCAATTTTGTCATGCTGATTCCCGGTTCCCTGTCCCAGTCCATGTCTGCCTTTGTGGCGCAAAATGTGGGTGCCGGCAAAGAAAAGCGGGCCAGAGAAGCCCTGTTCACCGGCATGGCCGTGGGAATCATACTGGGCGTCTTTACCTGTATCTTTGTTTATTTCCGTGGCGATCTGCTGGCAGGCATCTTTTCCTCAGACGCCGCGGTTGTGGAACAGGCCGCACTGTACCTGAAAGGCTTCGCGCCGGAGGCGGTTGCCACCGCCATCCTGTTTTCCTTGGTCGGTTACTTTAACGGCCACAGCCAGACCCTGTTCGTGATGATCCAGGGCCTGGGCCAGACCTTCGTCGTCCGCCTGCCCATGTCCTATATCATGAGCAGCCGTCCCAACGCCAGCCTGACTGGGATCGGACTTGCGGCGCCCTGCGCCAGTGCTTTTGGAATTCTGCTGAATGTGATTTATTTTGGGATATATGCGAGGAGGATGAAGAAGGAGAGGCAGTGATTGGCCGATGAGAAAAAACAGCAGCTTTCAGAAGGGTATGAGCTACCAATGAGCGTCAATATGAAGGAGGTAATGGGAAGTATGTGCAATCTGAGCGATTTGTTAATTGAAGATGATAAAAAAAACAGGGGTTCAGCAGGAACGAAAAAGAAAAGAGAAAGAGAAGATCCGCGAGGTAACACAGATGGTGAAAAACCTGATGATGAATTTGGGCTGGACCGCAGAGCAGGCGTTCAACAATCTTGGCCTGCCGGAAGATGTGCGTAAAAATGTCATGAAAAATATGTAGTCCTGCTTTTGCCTTTTCAATGGTACGACAAATTGAATAGCTGAATATGAGAGCGTATTCTGTTTCCGGGAAGGGGAACAGGGTACGCTCTTTGTGGTGATAGAAATCACAAATTTTGATTTCAAAAAGCTATATTCATCACTGCTTATTCCAGACCTGTAATTGCTGAAAATCGCAAGGACACTTCATTCGTTTTTTGAGATAGACTGTCAAGCATTTTTGAAAATGTCCCGAAAAATCTTTAACATTAGCCCCGAC
>JAJPYH010000249.1 GCA_021205045.1 Lachnospiraceae bacterium
CCCAAAAAACGGACTTAAAGGCTTAACGACCCAATTACTGACTAACACCATTTTATATTTTCTGCTCCTTTCTCCGTCGGGAATACTGCTGACGCAGCCCGGAATCATTTCCGCTAATAATAGTGTAATGAAACATCCGTCTGATATGTCCTGTCGCTGTAATCCGCAAAGCTCCCCTGAATCAGACAGCACGCAAGGCAGGCATCAAATCGGAAGTTCTCATTTCCCTCTGTCTGCCTGACCGCAAGCTCAATCATATCCATTGTCCTCATGGACAGCTTCTCCTTTCCGGTCAGAAGCAGCAGAATCATCAGATATTGCTCATAATCAAGCTTTAAATCATTCAGCCCAAGGCTCTTGAGTAATGCCACCTTTTCTCCCGACAGCAGGGATTGTACGTCCCTGATACTGTCCTGGTAGCTCCAGTACAGTAGAAACGCCTGCTTCACCACCGGTTCCAGATATGGCACCAGCGCAGTGGCGGCAATGGCAGCTACTTCCGCAGCGGCTATACGCTCTCCACTCTGCAAAGTCAGCGCATAGTTGTCCGCCAGACGGATCAGAAAGATGCGTGAAACTGCGGACGCCAGGTTTTTTCTGTCTGAATCTTTTCCCGCCAGAATGTACTCCATGGAATATTGCAGACTTTCCCCTTCAGCCGGTTCACGATAATTCCCCATATATGAGTAAAGGTAATACATAAAGAACAGCTTATCCGTAATACTCTCATCCCAGTCTTTCGATCCCAGACCAACAGCAAGACTCCTGTTGGAGACCGTCTTTGATACATCAATACTCAGAGAGGAGGCACTGCGTCCTGATAACACCTGTGATAAAATAAACTCCTCAGACGTCTCCACAATACTCTGCACCGGGCTGGTGATATCCACCGTCTCGTACTGAGCTTCCTGCTCTAATACAGAATTTCCTTTTTCATCCTGCCCCCAGACCTCTGGCTGCACCTCGATTTCCTGTCCGTTCGCCTCCTCAATCGCCGCATCCAGCGAGGATCCTGTACCCAGAATTGTCTCTCCTGTCACGACCAGCTCCTCTGTCTGACTCAGATAAGGCAGAATCATCTCCAGAAAAGCAATCCCTGTCTCCGCCCTGGCCGCTTCCACCGCCTGCTGGTAGAATGCAGCGCCGCCGTCATCAGTGGCCAGCACCACCTGAGATACGCTGCATTCTTCCATCGTCATGGAAAGCCAGCCGCTGCCCTGTCCCAGATTTTTGTCCGCGGCATCCATGATATGCTGCGACAAACTCTCGTAACTGGGCTGGCTGCTCTTATAAGAACAGTCAATAAACAGTAACCCATAGTCCTCCCAGAGGCCCTTATGATACTCTCCCAAGGCACTGTTGACACTGCTGTCCAGCACTACCTCCGCCTGCAGCAGCATCGTATTCTCTCTGGCTCCCTCAATAAGTACCACGCCAAGCATCAGAAAAATGGAAACGGTCATTGCCAGAAACAGACTGACCGAGCCCCGGGGCTTTTTCCCCTTACACACTGAGCGCCTGACTGGTGATTTTCTCGAAAATTCTCTGTACCAGGCTCGTAATCTGATCTTTAAAAATCAACACAACCGCGATTAAAACCACGATCAGTAAGATCATCTCCACAGTGCCAAAGCCGCCGATTTTCTTTTTTCCCATCTGGTACAATAAGGTTTTCATAATGTTGTTCCTCCTTCAAAATGATAAAAATGCCGGAACCATAATCAGTCCCATTACAATGGCAAGCTGCAGCATCATGGGGCCTAACAGTTTATCAGAAATCCTGTCTCCTCTGGCTCTGCTGTCCCTGCGCTGCTCCTCCTGCACTGCCGCCGCTTCCTGCTCCAGCATGTGCGCAAGTCCGCGCATGCTGTTTTTCTCCGCCTGTCTGAGGAGACCCGCAAGCTTTTTGTAGTGTTCCTCGTCACAGGCCTCGGCAAAGGCATCCAGCGCCTGATAAAAGCTGTATCCGTCTTTCATCCTCTTCATGCATTCGGACAATTCCCGCCCTAACAACTTCTCCTGCCCAAAATCCTGCTGATAATCAGCTGCGCATTCCGCCAAAGCCCTCTGAAGATTTAACCCTGCCGCTATATACAGTGCCAGCCTGCTGATAAATTCCGGGTAAGCGTCCCGCATCCTTTCTCTTCGCTTTTTGCGCTTCTCCCACAGGTCATGATCTTTGGCCACCCACAAAAGCGGTGGTAAAACTACAAGTAAAATTGCAAGCCAGAGCAGGCTGCTGTAATCCACAACCCTGTAAAAATCCAAAGTGTTCTCTTCCAGCGTATCGGGAATCTCCCACTGTCCCTCACCCCGGCTTTCCTCCTCACTTTCCCGTAAAAGCGATTCTACCATATGGATGTATGCCTGTTCAGAATCCCACAGGGGTGCAGGCACTGTCATTTCAAATGTGCAGTACCACTGCCATCCTCCGTAATCTGCCTTCAGCCTGAGTTGCGCCTGAGCATCCTCTGTCAGTTCCTCCCTGTTTACTTCTCCCTCCGATGAAATGACCTCCGGATTCAGGCTGCTCCAGGACAGGGTAAAGGGATAACCATCCACATTCTCCGGAAGCGCCAGATTATGCATTACTTCCGCAAAGCTTTCATTCTCTCCCAGAATGATCTGCTCCAGCACCGGGAGCAAAGCCTCAAAGCTTTCATCAGCTTCCTCCTTTGTCATTTCCCGCGGATGAATCTCCACAGAGACAACCGCCTCTTCCTTCTCCAGCAGCAGCTGACGAGTATCCGAAGCTTCTCCTGCCTCCGGTCTCTCCAGCACAGTAATCTTTTCCTTTTGCAGATAAAGGGCTGTCCCCTGCAGGAGAAGCAGCAGCAGGCCTCCAAGCACCACCTTCATAAACAAAGCAATCTTATCCACATAATACTGCTGTATCTTAATCCCGCTGAATTCAATGTTTCTGCGAAGCTTGAGCGGCGCCAGAAGCTCAAAAACCTCCCTTTGCTCAGCCTTTCATATAAACACTCTGCCAGCTTTTCCATCCATCCGCTCATAAACCCACCTTTGTGATCCTTTCCCCCAGCACAACACTGACCAGATAAACTGCCAGTGCCCCGGTCATAACCGCAATCCCGGTCAGATTGTGATACAGAGGATCAAAATATCCCTGTGCAGTCCAGCCTACAAATAACAGGATGCCAAAGGGAATGAGACACATAAACTTATGCTCCATTTTTTTGGCCGAAATCATGCTCTCAATCTCCTGTATCGTTTCAATCCTCTCACAAATCAGGCGAATACTGCCATCCAGCGTTTCAGACATACTGCCTCCCCTCTGCTTTACAATGGAAAAGGTTCTGGCAAAGCCCGCTATGTATGAAATTCCGCTGTCCGCACCATACTCCGTCAGCAGCTTTTCCAAAGGCTGGTGCAGATGAAGTCCTGTGGTTATCTTGAAAAGAGCGGGACACAACGGATGTTTCTCTCCAATATAGGAGCAAAATGGTCCCTGCACCCGAAGCACTGCCTGTTCAGGACTATATCCTGCCTGAAGCTCGCTTTTCATATACGTCAGCCACTCCCGAAATCCCAGAGTAATCTGCATTTTCACCCGTTCCAGATACTCATTCTGCTGCCACAAATACAATAAAGGCACTGTCAGCAGCATCACTGCAAAGCCAATCATGCTGCGGTAAAAAAAATATCCCAGCAAGCCTGCAGCCGCCACACCTTCCCCTGCCCAGCTAAGTCTCCTCATCACAGAGAGATTGGGAAGGTGCTCTGAATCCTGCCATGGCCAGCTTATCCGTTCTTGTAAGCGTTCCCACTTTCCTGAGACTTCCGTATATTTTCCCATCGCGCTCTTCTTCCTCCTCAAACTGATACAAAAGCTTCATCTGCACTTCCTGATCCCAGTACCCCAGTATCTCCCAGACCTCCAGCACCCGCCTGCTCTTATCCCGCAGCCGCCCCAGATGAACAATAACATCTATACAACTCAGCTGCCTTCTGATCGCTTCCAGTGGAATTTCCAGCCCCATCAGGAACATGGTCTCCAGACGAGCCAGCATATCTCTGCCCGAATTGGCGTGCCCGGTAGACAGACTGCCTTCCTGGCCGGTATTCATTGCCTGAATCATGTCCACACACTCCTCGCCGCGGACCTCTCCTACTACAATCCGATCCGGCCTCATTCTCAGAGATGCCTTCAGCAGGCTGCGCATACTGACCGGCACACAGTCCTTTTCGTTACTCATCCTGGTTTCCAGCCGGACCAGATTCGGGATATGCTGAAGCCTCAGCTCCGCACTGTCCTCGATGCTGACCACACGCTCATCCTCCGGAATAAAAGCGGAAAGAGCGTTTAAAAAGCTGGTCTTGCCTGCGCCGGTACCTCCACTGATGAAGATATTGGATCTGGCAATCCCAAGCTTTCTCAAAAACTGCGCGCATTCCTCAGAGAGACTCTGAATCCGCGCCAGATCTTCCATAGTAAAAGCAGCCTTCCTGAAATGCCGGATTGTTACCGCCGCTCCGTCCAGCGCCACCGGCGGCAGCACCACATGAAGCCTGGAGCCATCTGAAAGCCTTGCGTCCACGATAGGGCTTGCCCCATTAACCATACGGTTACAGGCAGACACCATCTGCTGGATAATATCATGATAGCGCTCCTCACTTTCAAAGCGCCCGGGCCAATGCTCAATCCTGCCCTCCCGCTCCACATAAATCCGGTCATATCCGTTGATCATGATCTCCGAGATATCCTCCCGCCCCAAAAGCTGGTCGAGAATATCCAGTCCCCGGATACTGTTAAAAACCTCCTGGCAGAGCCTTTCCTTCTCCTGCGGAAGCAGGACCCGAAAAGCAGCAAAAGAAAATGCCGCCTCCTGAATCTGAGAAAAAACCGCCTCATCCTCCAGCTCTTCCTGGCGCTGTAACTGCTCCATGACGCATTCCCGAATCAGTGCTTTTAATTCCTCTCTCTGATCGCTCATATCATCCCTGCTCTGGAAAGGAGTTCCATGACAAGACGACGTTTGTACTCCGTAGTTTCCATAAAATTGAAGTCCTCCCGACTCTCCTGCAAAGGAATCGTTTCTGTTCCGGCCATCAGACTCAGGTTCCCGGTTGCTTCCAGATACTGCTCATACTGGTGCCATATACCGTTAAAGATACTCCCGCTCTCCTTAACGGAAAATACCTTCGTACATCCCTGCAACAGTTTTGGCACTTCGCAGATTTCAGGGCCAATATCCAGAATAATATAGCGATATCTGCCTGATTTTTTCCAGAAGTCAAGGAAGTCGAGCCATTCCTGTGCCCGGGCTGCTCTCAGGCTGTCCGGGTTATCCACGGCTGCCAGGAACTCAATGCCCTCTTTCTCCAATATGTAATTTTGTATAAATACGGTTGATTGTTGCTCAGATCCTGCAAGAAAATACATGAAATCTGATATGTCTTTAGAATAGTAGTCAGTCTGCAAATCTTTCATCGCCCAGAAACCTGACAGCGGAAGATACAGCACCTGCCCATAAGAGGTCAACGCCCGGGCGATCTCCACGCCCATCACGGTCTGCAGCCAGGATCTGCCCGGTGTATACAGTCCCAGCACGAAAGCCTGTTCCCGATCTGTCGCAGAAGACGATCCTGTCATGTCAAGGCAGTCCTTCAATGTCTGCATCAGAATGTCAGCACTTCGGTATTTATAGATTGCAGTTTCCTGACTTTCATCATCGGTCCAAATAAGTACTCTTCCCGGAAGCCCCGCCTTCTGCACCTCATCGGCAATACTGGAGTCGATCAGCCATATATCCGCTGACAAACCCGGACAGGCATTGCGCCACTTCTCATAGCTTGAGAAGCAGGTAATCTCAAAGGGAAAGCCCTTCTGATTAATCCAGTAATCACAAATCCTGGCTGCAAAGGTTCGATCCGGTTCATACAGGACCAGTTTAGGGTTGCGAGTCATATGTCACACATGAGACGCTGGAAATATTGTCAGAATGAAAGGAAGTGATGCCATTATAGCAAAAGAATCTCGAATGTCCAGAGGATTTGCCGAATTTTCCCATTTTCGGAAATTTCAACAACGAAAGTCCATATAACATTAACAATCGTCCAGGGACGATGATTTCAGCTGTTTTTTTCTTTCAAAAGACAATTTATAAAGCCGACATGTCATACTTTTTGGACGGGTTTATGTATACTTTTGCCATATTTTTATTATACTGGATACATGGAACTATTACCGTTCCCATGACAAAAAGTGAGGTGAACAAAATGAAAACTATATTTCGGCAGCCGCCCGTGGTACCCGCCGAGGGTTCCCTTGCCCCGGAGACAAAGGACAGTCTCCTTGAAGACCTGAAAAAAACACGCTTTGCTCTGGAAGTCGCTTACAGCGGCTTTGACAATGTGACTGATCCGGACCTGATCGACTGCTATATTTATCAGGTAAACTCCATCTGGAAGCGTTACAGCTACTTAATTGCAAAAATCAGCCACTCCTGAACAGTGAAAGGGAAAAGGAGCAGGATCTCTATGCGAAATCCTGCTCTTTTAAAATGATCATATCTTCTTCATTGTATCTGGAACCGGACAGGGTAGACAAAAACTTTCTCATGCCTATGCGATTGACGTGCCTGATCGCGGCATCCACCATCTTTTCCACGTCCTCCGGCATGGGAACATTATTATTTGCTTCCTCTTCCTCTATCCTGGTCTGCAAGGCTAACAGCGCCATCTCATCAATTACATACTCCTTCGAGTCAGCATATGAGGAACCATACTGCACCAGTTCCTTCGCAGACAAGCCCTGCATCTTAACCTGAACCGTAAAAGCTTCCTGAAATACCGGCCTTCTGGAAAGAAACTCTCTGATTGCGTCCGGCGTATCTACTAAAATCAGCAAAAGCTTCCTTTCACCGGTTCGGAGGATATCCTCAATATCCTGTGTCTTGTCCGCGTTCAGCATGCTGACATGCTCTATGACCATGGCCCCGCTTTCCAGCGTATCCATGATCTGAACGGTTTTTTTCCTGTTCAGGTTGACCGCCGATATCCTCGCCAGCTTTCCGGACAGTTCCATCCCTTTCGCCTTCAGGTCAAAAAGAAGCTGCTTGATAAATTCAAAGCAATAATCGTAATTGTCTCCCTCCACGATAATATTGCCGCTGCTGACAGGGAGCTGCGTATTTTCAAGGGCGGATTTAATCTGCTGAAAGCTTTCATCGGAATGGATGAATCTGCGATATTTCTCCGGCGCTTCCTCCTTTGAAGAAACTCCCCGGGTGGAATCGGCCATCGGCTCTTCCGGTTCTGTCTCCTCTGTTTTGGAAGCATCTTCCGGTTCCTCAATCTCTAAATCAGGCTCAGGCTTCTCCGCAGTTTCATCCTCACCTGACAGCAGATCATCCAGGCCTTCAAGAATGTCGGAATCATCTCCCGTCTCCTCAATCTCCTCTTCCTCAGAGAACAGATCTTCCTCAGGAGCCTGCTCCTCCTCTTCTGCCCAGACGTCTCCCTCCTCCGGGTCCCCGAAAATATCCTGCTCCTCAAACTCCTGCGCTTCCCGCTCTTCCTGCTCATCGGCCAGGAACTGAAGCTCCGTTAAAATATCTTCCTTCTTTTTCGCATCAAACTCCGCAAAGATTTCCCCTGTCTGTGCCTTGATGCGCTCATAAATCTCTGCCTTGTGCTCTTCTTCCGCCTGCTGATCTTTCCTGTCCCACTCCGCCAGAATGTCCTCAATGCTGAGCTGGCCTTTGATCTGCTGTTCCTCCTTTACAGGCTCCGGCAGAATCATGCCGATCTGGCCATCTCCTTCCATACGAGTCATGGAAACCATGGAATCGTCCTGATTCGGATACTGAACTTCCATGATATGAACCGGCTCCACCAATTTAGGCTCAGGATCCATCACGGAACCGTTTTCATCATCTGATGCCGTTTCCGGTGCAAGCACCACCGGCTCTCTGTAGATTTCCACAACCTTTTCCGCCGGTTTTTCTGCCGAATCAGAAATATCCTTCGTATCAAACCGAACTCCACCGGACGCCTCTGGCTCCGTTTCCGGCTCCGCTTCCTGTTCAAAGAGGACTACCTCCTCCTCAATCTCCTGCGGGGAAGCTTCCTCATCCAGCGCAGGCTCTGTCTGCTGCCTGACCTCTCCCAGTAGTTCCTGTAAGCTTGCCGCCAGCTCTTTCTGCAAATTCATGGTGCTGAATTTATTTTCCACGTCCATCGTTTTGACGCTGATCTCTTCAGGCTCCGGAATATCTGACGCCTCCTGCCGCTCTGACAGCTCTGCCCCTTCCTCCGGCTCCTGCACCATACCCTCGTTTTCCTGTAATTCAGGGATTTCCGTAGTGGGCGATTCCAGAACGTCTGCGTCGAGCCTGGATTCCTGCGGTTTTGCCGCATTTTTCCTCTTCACAGGCTGTTTCAATCCGGACTTTGCGGTCGCAGGCTCCATCGAACCGTCTGCCGCCGGCTGCTCCTTCAAATCTTTGGGAGCAGATTTTCTGCCCGCCCTGGATTTTCTCATTTCTCTGTGATCATATTTGTACTGCTGGGCTTCTGTCAGCGGTTCATGGTTCATTTTCAGCTCCATGGCCTTCGTCACATACTTGCCCTCGCCGAACCACAAAATCAGTTCATCACACTCCCGTACACATTCGTCCACCATACCGGCTCTGTGATATAAATAAGCAAGCTCATAGCCCCAGCGCTCGGTATACTCTGCCTTTTTCAGCTCCTCAAGCACTGCAATACGCTCCTCAATGCTCACTTCCTGCGCCTGATACAGCCGGTACTGCAGCACATAGCGCCCGGAATCCTGAGGCGCCGCCTGCACAAATGCCTTGTAATATTCAAGCGCATTCAGCAGGTCTTGCAGCCGTATGGAAAGCTCGCAGAGAGCATACAGAATTGTGCGGCTCTGCGGGGTCTTCTCATAGGCAATAAGAAGAATATTCCTTGCGTCCTCATATCGCCGGTTGATCTTGTACAGGTCGCTGATAATGCAGAGCATCTTGACACTCTTGACTCTTCGCCAGTCAATCTCATCCGCAATTGCAGCTGCTTCCTCATATTCCCCGTCCGCTATTAAATCTTTGATCTCATCCGTCCGGATTCTGTATTCCGCCTTATCCAAAAGTCCCACCTCTATTAAAAATCACTTTATCTGTAAGCCATGTAAAAAAGACATACATGTATAAGATACCATAGCGCATAAACAATGTCAAAACCAATGGAAAAGAATTTTAAAAACTTTTTGTGAAATTTTTGAAGAAACGGCAGTGCCTTCGAAGAGGGCACTGCCGCCTTTGCTGCATTTTCAGTTCACTTTGTTTTTATCGCGCCATGCTCCGTTTCCGAAGCGCAATCAGTACTGTCGCACATCCAAGCATTGCAATTGCAAACGGTACTACAGTGCTGCTGTCCCCCGTCTGCGCATTGTCAGTCTGTGAGGGCGTTTCCGTTTCAGCCGGATCTGCCGGTGTGCTCCCTGATTCAGCTTCTGTTGTCGTTCCGGACGCAGTTTCGCCTGATGATGAATCCTCACTTCCAGAACCGGAGCCGGCTTCGCCTGATGATGAACCTCCACTCTCAGAACCGGAGCCGCTTCCTTCTCCTGTCCCCGAATCCTCAGCGGAGCCCGCCGCCACAGTGATCACCGCTGTGGCTGTCGGCTTATCCGCCGCAAATACCGCCGTTGCGGTAATGGTCACGGTTCCTTCTTTCAACGGAGTAACCACACCGTCTGCAGATACTGTCGCGATGCTTTCATCCGATGATGTCCACTCCACAGTGCTGTCAGTCACGTCAGCCGGTGTGACTGTTGCTGTCAGCGTCACAGCTTCGCCTGCTGTAGCCGACACTTCCGTCTTATCAAGAGTAATGCCTGTTGCTGGCACGCGATCCGGCTCGATGTAACTGGAGACATATGCAGGCGAAAGCGCTTCCTCATCCAGAGTAATCTCTACCACAGAATTCGAATCCACCAGAAGCAGTCCGGATAATGCCGGAACGGTTACAGTCAGCGTCGTCCCGCTGATTGTATACTCCGTATCACTGATCAGATCCGTAAGCGCCGCCGCCGTTACTTTCAGCTCCTCCAGATCCAGCGTCACTTTCAGGTCCTCCTGCGCATTGTTGGCCAGCACAATAAAGGTATCGCTGTCGTCACATCTCACGTAAGACATGATGCTCTCGCTTTCCGTTGTGTCAAAGACTTCCACTGTGCCGGTGCGGAGCGCAGAATAAGAATTCCTGATATTCGCAAGGGTTGCGTACCATTTTACAAGCTCCTCGTTGCCCTCGCCCCAGGGGAACGCACGTCTGTCATCCGGATCGTCCGCGCCTACAAGGCCCGCCTCATCGCCGTAGTAAATGGTCGGCGCGCCGGCGTAGGTAAACTGCAGGAAGGCCACCAGATACTGCCTCTGCTTTGCCAGATCTGAAGTGTTCTCATAGGTCGGGAACGCGCTGTCCACATCCGTCTGGCTCCGATCATCATAGATGCCGTCCAGATAAGACAGAAGTCTTGTGGTGTCATGGGAGCCTACCAGGTTCATCATCGCGTAGAAGGCTTCCTCCGGATAGCGCTCGCGCAGCTTTTCCAGCTCCGCCGTAGCATCCGCCGCCGAGCCGCCCTTCGCATAGGCAAGCACCGCATCGCGGAATACATAGTTCATAACGGAGTCGTACATGTCGCCGAGCAGATATTCCGTGGCGTCATCCCAGATCTCGCCGATGATCACCGCGTCGCTGTTGAGCGCCTTTACGGAAGCTCTGAAATTCTGCCAGGTCTCGTCGGACACTTCATTGGCCACGTCAAGCCTCCATCCGTCTGAGCCCTTGGAAATCCAGTACTGTGTCACGCTGGTACCGTCTTCATTATAAATAATCTCTTCCGCCCAGGTTCCGGTCTGATACTCAGAACCATTGGTAGACTTGATTACCGGCATATTATCATATCCCCACCAGCCGTCATAACCATATACCGGCTTACCGGCACGAAGACCGATGGAATCTGTCACTGCATTCGTACCATCTGTCAGATAATCCTGATAGATGTCGAACCACTCAGTATAAGAATAGTCAGTAATGCCATATTCTGAAGTGAAATATTCCTTTGCAGCTGCTTCAGCCGTCTCCTGATCCGCACCATATTCAGCCATATAATCATAGACATAGGCCCAGTACGGATATGCGCCGATGGTATCCGTCCCCGCTTCCAGGAACTTATAGTAACGGTCAAAATAAATGGAGTCATCGGACACATGGTTGAACACGCCGTCTAACACGATGTGCATGTCATTTTCCTCAGCGATTGCCACCAGTTCCTCGAAATCACCAAGGGTGCCAAGGATAGGGTCTATCTCCGTATAGTCACTGGCGTCATACCTGTGGCTGGAGATAGAAGAGAACACCGGGTTAATATAAATGACAGTAACGCCAAGCGCCTTCAGATAATCAATCCGCTCTGTAATACCCTTCAGATCGCCGCCGTAGATCTCATTATTCCAGGTGCCATCGCCATAGTATGCGCCTGTAGCCAGATACTCTTCCTCCGTAAGCCAGCCCTCCTGGTCCGGATTCTCCGGCAGGGCATACCAGTCTGTTACATACTCATATTCTGTATCGCCCCTCGCGGTTACCTGGGCAAAATCATTGCTGGTATCGCCGTCATAGAAACGATCCGGGAAGATCTGATAGATCACCGCGTTCTTCATCCAGTCCGGCGTCTCATAGCCGCTCTGGTACACCACCAGATCGTATGCCAGCACATCGGTCAGGTCAGTCACTTTTCCTTCGCCATAGTAGCCGTCATCGTCTCCGTACACCTTGATCGCAAAGCCGTTGGAAATGATGAAATAATAAGTGTTTTCGCCGATGGTGCTGAAGCTGGTAGTAACGCTCCATTTCTGGACACCGTCCACAGCCTCTCCGTTCTTTTCAAGATCAATGGTCTTCTTCTCCACACCCTTGATCACCATCTTCACTTCCGTCACGTCTGTTCCAGTCGTGATTGTAAATGTAACCTCTTCGTCGGTCGCCACCGCGCCGTAGACGCTCTTATAATCCGTGTCCTTCGTATTATAATAAATATGAGTCTCATCAATCGGGGTGTCGGAAGCGTCATTATAATAGATTTCCGATTCCGGATCGAAATAGAAGGTCACCGCTTTCTCTTCTGATAAGGTGAAGGTATCGAATACATACTCTTCTCCGGTTTCATTATTCACCAGCTTCACATCGCTGTATGTCCCCGCCGGAAGAGTCACAGTCACGGAATAAATGCCGGTCAGACCGCTATCCTCCAGCTTCGTTCCGTCCGGAATGTTGGTTCCAACCAGAGAAATATCCGCAAACACATAATCAATGGACGTCACCGCCAGATGTGAGAAATCACTGTAATAAACAGTTACATCCTGGGTTTCCTGCACAGTGACGCTGTAATTGGAGCCGTCCTGATAGCCGCCTACACCGTAATTCTCCGTCCAGGAGCTGTCAATCGCAATCTTAAACTCATAGTTGGCAGCCGGTACAGACTCAAAGGTATAAGCGTAAATGCCATTTCCCTGATAAGTCGCGTAATTTGACGCCGCATCCCAGCTATTGCCCGGGAAGGTGCCAGGTACAGTCACCACTCTGCCTGTAAACTCAGCGCGGGTATAATTGGAATAATCGGTGCCATTGACGCTGACTGTGGCATTGGAGCTGTCAAGCACCTTCGACCCATTTACCAGATAATAGTAAACAATATCCAGAGCATCATCGCCGAAATAGATATCATCCGATTCATAAACGCCGGCCTCAGAAGAAGACTCGGTCAGCGTCACACTGGTCATGGCACTCTCGCCGTTTGCCTCTACTTCTGACTTATCACCATATACCAGCACAACCGTGGAACCGCTGTCCGCCAGCGCCGTAAACGCGGTAGTGCCATTGGCATTGTCTGTTACTTCCATTTCCGCAGGCGCGGTCGCCATGCCCAGAAGCTCAGCCACCTTCGCCGCATCATTCACAGAATCGTACAGATTGTCAGATTCTGTATCGTACAAAATCACCACACAGGTCTCTTCATCAACAGAGAAGGACTTATTGTCGCCGGCCTCATACCAAACATTATCTCCAAAGAGGCATTTATACAGATAAGACCCTGACTCCGCTACATACTGGTATCTGTAAACGGTCTCAGAAATCTGTGTAAACGCATATTCCTCCGATACCGTTGACGCCCAGCCGCTCATGCTGCCGGTCAGGTAAACGCCCGTCACAAAAGGAATCCCTGTAACGCTGGTGCCGGAATTCTGCACGATCTCAAAGGTATCGCTGCGTACCGAATCGTACACCACCCCGTTAATCTCATCCACGAAAATGGTAACGGACGTGGAGCCTGCCGGAATCGTCAGCGCAATATTGCCGCTTCCCTCACCAAGGGAATAATCCCATGCTTCGTCAAAGGCAATCTTGTATCCTCCGTCCGCCACTGTTACATCCTCTGTCAGTGCTTCAAAATAGAATGTACGGGAATAAATTCCGCCGCCGATATAAGTGAGATCGCCGTTCGAATCCGCCGGAGCCCAGCTCTCGATATCATAACGGTTTCCGCTCTCATCTACAAAGTTGATCCCGCTGAAGTTGCCAACCAGTGTAGCGGTATGTACCAGCTTCGTATTCACAGAATCCGAAAGTGCTCCATCCTGATAACGGAAATAAACTGTACCGTCCGCAGTTACATCAACGGAAGCTGTCGCAGCCTCTGCTCCATCCACCAGTACAGCCACGCTGTGTGTACCTGCAGTCAGAGCCATTCCCAGCTCATACACGCCGTTCATGTACACATCCATACAGCCCGTAATGACATCGTCAATCATCAGCTGCACGCTGGATGTCACCGCAGTGCTCGAAGAAGTATCACCGCTGTCACCGGAACCACTGTCATCGCCTACATTGTCCCACTGCTCGGTGGTGTACGCTGTAGTATCACTGGTGCCATTGAACCATACCTCTACGTCCGCCGTATCGCCCAGCGCCACGGACAGATTGCCTGTCTGTAAGCCATTGTTCCCGTTATTAAATATCACATTTACGGAACTGCCGCTGCTGGCCACGTAATCCACAATTGTGACATAATACCAGCCCTCATGATCATCCACAGCCGTAATCTCGGCTCCCGGCCAACTGCTGCCGTACTCAGTATATCCCTCAATCGCCGCCCAGGAACTGTCAGTCACATAAGCATAAACTGAATCCCAGCCTGCATCATTATAATAGTAGATAATAATCTGATAGCTGATGGCATCCTCCGGAGCAGAAAGCGCTGTCTCGCCGTTTGCATCCAGATACCATGTCCAGGCGGACTCCGTGGAATCATAGATATAGTACAAATCCTGCGGAGTGTCGCCGGTATACTGTGTCATATAAGTACTGTACCCAGCGCCGCCGGTATTATTGTTCGGATCATCCATATCCAGGAACTGAAAGCCCGTAAAATCTCCCGTCAGCGTCAGGCTGTACCAGCTCTCGCCGTCATCCTCCATACAATATCCGCTGACACCCCAGCCGGATATCTCCTGAGACTCAATGGCACCATTGGCACCTGTTACTGCTGTGGAATCTCCGCCCCAGTACTGGATTGCCGGGGAGGCCCAATTCCACCCTTCCGGCAGCTGGAAATGAATCGTAATATTGGTATCCGCCTCCGCTGCCTGCACGCTCGGCATTGACCAGTCTGAGCCGAATGTGCATGTCAAGACCATCAGAACCGCAAGCACCAGGCTTAATGCCCGGTTCCGGACAGCTCCTGCTTTTCCTGACTTCTTCATGTTGCATTCTCCTTTCGTTTATTGATAAACGACTCCATGCCGTTTCCTATGGTGCCGATCGCGTGCTGCGTAAGCAGCCATTCCCTCTGCAATCATGCCCATAAACCTATAGTAAACAGCAAATGTATTTGCTGCTCACTATAAACGACTTTATGCCGTTTACTATCGTGCTGAGATAAGCTGCATAAGCAGCCTTATTCCTTCTTACGCGATCATATACATAACCGTCACTTCTATCAGCGCTTTATGCACTTGTATTTACGGCCGTTAACCGATCACTGAGTTCCGCAAATTCCTTCAATGTCAGGGTCTCCCCCCTCACCGTGGCAGACAAGCCCATTTTCATAAGAGCGTCAGATACCTGAGCCTTTGACACCTGTAAATCACCGGCATTCGCCAGACTGTTGACCAGAGTCTTGCGGCGCTGGTTGAAAGCCGCCCTGATCAGGGCAAACATCTGTTTTGCATCCTGAACCGTCACCGGGGGCGTCTCATAACCAGCCAGTCTGATCACTGCACTGTCCACGCCCGGTCTTGGAAAAAAGCAATTCGCCGACACCTGCATCAATATCTGCGGGCTTGCATAATACTGTACCGCCAGCGACAGCGCTCCATAATCCTTCGAACCCGGCCCGGCTCCCATCCGGTCCGCCACCTCCTTCTGTATCATCACCGTGATGCTTTCGATAGGCACCCCGCATTCCAGCAGCCTCAGAATCACCGGCGTGGTAATATAATATGGAAGATTCGCCACAACCTTGATAGCCCGGCCCCCATGGTATTTCTCCGCAATCTGTCCAATATCCGCTTTCAGAATATCCTCATTGATGACGGTCACATTATTATAAGAAGAAAGGGTGTCCTCCAGGGCGGGAAGGAGGTGCCTGTCGATCTCTACCGCTGCCACTCTTCCCGCAGCTTCCGCAAGGTATTGGGTCAGGGTTCCGATCCCCGGACCGATTTCCAGCACACAGTCTTCTTTTCCGATTTCGGCGCCTGAAATAATTTTCTCCAATACGTTGGCGTCAATTAAAAAATTCTGTCCGTATTTTTTCTGAGCCGTCAGATCGTATTTTTTTAAAATGGCCATTGTGTTTTGAGGATTTGCAAGGTAAGCCATCTTTTATTTTCCTCCCATTTTGTACAGCCGCAGCGCATTCTGCCAGGTAATTTCCTCCACCTTTTCGGTCGAAATCCCCTTAATCTGCGCAATCTGCTCCACCACCAGTGGCAGATGTAAGGAGCTGTTGCGCTTCCCCCTGAAAGGCACCGGCGCCATGTAAGGGCAGTCCGTCTCCAGCACAATATGCTCCAATGGAATGTCCTCCACCACCTCCCGGAGCACCCTTCCGTTTTTAAAGGTAATCACTCCTCCAACACCGATAAAAAAGCCCATCTTTACAAACAGTCTGGCCATTTCCTTAGAATAAGAAAAGCAATGCACCACACCTCCGCATTTCCCGGCCTGCTCCGCTTTCATAATATCATAGGTGTCCTGTGCAGCGTCACGTGAATGGATAATCACAGGCTTTTTCACCTGAATTGCGAGCTGAATCTGCGCAGCAAACCATTCCTTCTGAAGCTCCCTCTCCGGCTCATCATAGTAATAATCCAGCCCGATTTCCCCGATGGCCACGCATTTCGGATGTCCGCCCAGTTTCTCAATATGTCCGATATTTTCCCGGTTCAGCTCCGCCGTCTCGGACGGATGAACACCGACAGCAGCGTATATAAAAGGATACTGTTCCGCAAGCCGACAGGTACTCTCACTGGAAGAAAGACTTGACCCCACATTGACGATTCTCCGTATATTGTGTGCCTCCATGGAGGAAAGCAGGCTGTCCCTGTCCAGATCAAAAGCCTCGTCGTCATAATGAGCGTGCGTATCAAAAATCATACTAAAAAATCTCCATCACTGTAAATAATGAAAGGTTCTGAAAAAAACCCTTAAAATTTTTTACATTTTTTTGAAAAAAAGACTGTCAAGCATTTTTGAAAATGTCCCGAAAAATCTTTAACATTAGCCCCGAC
>JAJPYH010000211.1 GCA_021205045.1 Lachnospiraceae bacterium
AGTCGGGGCTAATGTTAAAGATTTTTCGGGACATTTTCAAAAATGCTTGACAGCTGTAAGCTCTTCTATTTTGCAATGATGCTCCCCATCCTTTGAATTATAAGTGATGCCAACCGCAAGGATGCGTTTTCCGCACCACCGTTTCTCTCCCGACAATCCCTCGAAAGCTCTGGCATATTTTTTTGTCTTTGATCTGCTGAATTGCCTCCTCCGGCGTTTTATCCATTTTTAACTCAACAATAATGCCATCGTCACTGAGATTTCTTGGATGAAAGATATAATCCACATATCCTCTTCCCCCTTGTTCTTCTCTCTTCATTTCATAGCGATCTATTGCCGACAGGTACGCGAAAAATACAACCAGAGATAACTCCGCTTCATTATTATAGGCTTTGATCGGTGAAAATTATAGGCTTTGATCGGTGAAATATTATGCACCTTTTTCATAGCTTCAGCAACACATTCTGCATCGCCCCGCAGTGTTGCGTCCAGAATTTTCCTGGATTCTACAGATAGATTATGATAATAACCCATAGCTTCATCTTCAATAATCTCTTTTGCAAACTCATTCATCAATTCCCTGTTGGGAATCCTGACAGTTTTGCTGTCACTCTCATAATTAAGCAGCCCATAGACCACCATCGCGGACAGAATTTCGTCTCTGGTATTCAGATTCATATTAATTGCTGCTACTTCCTGTATATTTATCTCCACCGATTCCCCGGATACAAGCAGCGCAATATCTTTTTTTACTCCGTCAATATTTTCAGAAATATAATCAGACACAGCCGCATACGTGCCGGTTGAGGTCCAGTAATTTCTGACCATATTTCTCTTTAATGCATATACGACAGAACGCGGATTATACATTTTTTCGTTCCCGGGTGTATGATAACCATCATACCAGTATTCAAGATCCTCTCTGGTAACATTAGGTTTTGTTTCCCTTTCCAGATAACGTCTGTACAGATCATCCACCTCAGAATCCGTAAAGCCAAAATACTCACTGTACATATCATCTGTAGCCATCGTATATTCATCAAAATTATTCAATGTTGAACTGTCCGAGTATTTTGCTATTGGCAAAATCCCAGTCATATATGCCAGTGAAACATAAGCCTGATCTTTCAGAAGATTGGCCAGAAAACCAATGTAGCTTTTTCTATCCTCATTTGTGATAAAATCTTTATGAAAAACGGAATCCCATTCATCAAGCACAAAAATAAATTTTTCTTTAGTGCTGTTAAAAATTCTCTTCAAATCCTCCTGAGCGGAACCACGGGCTCTGAAACGTACATTTGGAAATGCCTCATGCAGATCATCTCTGAGAATGTCCTGAATATCTGAAATATACTCACTATAACTATTACAATCGTCACCACACTTGCTGAAGTCAATGTAAATAACATTGCTCTGATTTAAATAATTTCTGTAATAATCATTGCCCGCTATTTTCAGAGAGTCAAAGATATCCCCGCACTGCTCCGCTTTTCCAAAAAAAGCGCCTATCATATTGGCCATCACTGTTTTTCCAAATCTGCGCGGCCTTGTGACTGCAACATACGCAGTTCCTTCACTGACGAGAGGCATCAGTTGAGCAAGCATCAGTGTTTTATCAACGAAATAAGGTTTCTTTTTTTCATTCCTGTATAATTCAGCAGGTTCAACACCATTCAAATAAATGCCCATTCCAACTACCTCCTGCCTGCCCTGTCAACCGTGCAAATATCATCGAATAATTCTCTTCCTGTCACCTGACAATCCTATCAGATTTTGTGCGAAACATCCTGTAAAAATTGTTAACATGAAATGTCGGCTGTGAATAGTAAACAATTCAAATCACGGGCTGTCCACATAAAATAATCTGAGACAGCCCGTTCTTTCAGTCATTCTGATGATCAATAATTCTCCGCGTGAATCTCAAAATAGCTCTGGGGATGATTGCAGGTGGGACAGATCTCAGGCGCCTTGGTGCCTACCACGATGTGACCGCAGTTGCGGCACTCCCACACCTTGACCTCGCTCCTGGCAAAAACCTCCGCCAGCTCCACATTCTTGAGCAGGGCGCGGTATCTCTCCTCGTGATGCTTCTCAATGGCCGCTACCAGGCGGAATTTCGCCGCCAGCTCCGGGAAACCCTCCTCATCGGCGGTCTTGGCAAAACCGGCGTACATATCGGTCCACTCGTAATTCTCACCCTCGGCTGCGGAAAGCAGGTTCTGAGCGGTGTCGCCGATGCCCTCCAGCTCCTTGAACCACATCTTGGCGTGCTCCTTTTCATTGTCCGCGGTCTTCAGAAACAGAGCCGCGATCTGCTCATACCCTTCCTTCTTGGCTACGGACGCAAAGAAGGTGTATTTATTCCTGGCCTCGGACTCGCCGCTAAAAGCGGTCTCCAGATTTTTCTGTGTCTGTGTTCCATCATATTTGCTCATGATGTTCCCTCCATATTTCTTTCCATTTAATTGTCCTGCATTGCTCCGGACATTGATTATCACCCGCCCTCTCGTAACGTAAAAGAGGAAGGTCTCTCCCGCCGGCTCCGGTTATTTCGAGATGGCGGGCTGTCCATGTTTATTTTCTTATACCCAATCCCTTTTGTCAAGTAAATGATGAAAAGAATTCTCATGGCAAGGCCGCTGCCTACAGGTTTCGGATTCCTGCAAAGCAGAAACCGCCCCGATCTGACAGGCTATAATTCACATGAATTCTCCCGGAATCACAAAAGAAACAGTTGACGCCGTCCATGAAAATAAGCTACAGTAGCATCAGGAGTTCAAAGCCGAAAGGGCATGATAAACCATGTGCAACGATCATCTGAACATCACCCATCACCACCGAAAGGAGCCGTAAAATCATGTTCAGCAGAAAAGCAAAACCAAAAGCCGCCAAAACCTACGACAGCGCCAACTGGAAGCCCGTCCTGAAATGCAGCATCTGCACAGGAGAGCAGACCGCCGGTTTTCAGGAGATTCACACCGGTCAGTTTGAGGATATCATGCTGGTGCGGGGGCAGAAGGACCTGGAGGAGTTTGTCACCACATACGGCCTTGATCCCGCCGGTATTACCAAAATCTACTGATATAAAGCAGCCGTCACCGGGCATTTTCCGAGCATGAACTGCATGATCAGCTTCCCATGCCCGCAAGGAAACACGCGCGATGGCCTCTTTCATCAACAGCGGATATGGCAGCTTCCCATGCCCGCAAGGAAACGCGTTCTTGTGGCAGCCTCACGACACCATCCCGCCCAGCATGCTGCCTCCGGCGCAGGCCGCCAGCACTGCGAGAACCGCATCCGCCTTCAGACTCCCATTATGTACCATCAGGCTGCATATCAGGATCAGGACAAACCAGACAGTTCCCGCCGCCAGCCCCCAGAGGAATTTTTTCTCTTTTTTCAGCTTTCCCATGGCGAAGCCGCAGGCAAAGGCCGCCGCGAAATGGATGGCGTATACCATCTTTTTCAGTGTGTCCTCCCCCAGCGAAAACCGGTCCATACAAAAAGCCGCCGCCAGAATCAGCACTGCCGCCGTCGCCGCCGCCGGCAAAACAGACAGCGCCATCGCCCCTATCACTCCCTTTGCGCCGCGCACACCAGACCCTTTTCCCATCGTTTCTCCCTGTAAATTTCATATAAAATTCTTATGAAATTATATGCAAAGGCCTGATTATTCTTGACAAGAAGGTTTGGAAAATGTATAGTGTCATATCAAGAATTGCTTTAATTCCACACTATTTTACGATAATGAAGTCGAAAGAGTGTAACATCCGGCCTCATTATCATTTTTTAAGGAGAAAGTTTTGGACTCGTCAAGTACCACGCAGTTGGTAGCCATATTTATTCTGTTGCTCTTATCGGGCTTCTTTTCCAGCGCTGAAACCGCTCTTTCCAGCATGACTAAGGTTCGGATTCAGGCGCTGATCGAGGACGGCAATAAGCAGGCCATCGTTCTGGAACAGATCACCAATCAATACAGCAAAATGCTCAGCACCATCCTGGTTGGCAACAACCTGGTCAATATCGCCATGTCCGCCATCACCACCACGCTGGTGACGCGGGTATTCGGCAGTGTATATATCGGCGTCGGCACAGGCGTGCTGACTCTGCTGGTGCTTTTGTTTGGCGAGGTCACCCCCAAGACGCTGGCAAAGGTATATTCGGAAAAGCTGGCGCTTGCCTACGCGCCCATCATACATAAGCTGATGATCATTCTCACCCCCGTTATTTTTGTGGTGGATCATCTGTCGGCGCTGTTCATGCGGCTGCTGCACCTGGATCCCAATGCCCGGCCCTATTCCATCACCGAGACGGAATTGAAGACCTACGTGGCAGAGAGCCACAAGGAAGGGGTCATCGAGTCGGAGGAAAAGGATATTATTTACAATCTTTTCAAATTCTCGGACGCGGTGGCAAAGGACGTGATGGTACCCCGGATCGACATGGTGACGGTTTCCAAAGACGCTTCCTATGAGGAAGTGCTGACGCTTTTCCGGGATCACATGTACACCCGCCTCCCGGTCTACGAGGAGGAGCCGGACAATATCATCGGCATCGTCAATATCAAGGATTTTCTGTGGAAGGATCCCAATGAGGAATTTCATGTATGCGACATCCTGCGGGACGCTCATTATACCTATGAGTTCAAGAAGACTGCTGATCTGATGCTGGAAATGCGTCAGAAGGCCCAGCATGTGTGCTTTGTGCTCAGCGAGTACGGCTCCTGCGTGGGCATGCTGACCATGGAGGATCTGCTGGAGGAAATCGTGGGCGATCTGAGAGATGAATATGATGAGGATGAAAATGACCGGATGATCAAGCTCTCGGAGACCGAGTACATGGTGGCCGGTTCCATGAAGATTTCGGACGTCAACCACATGCTGAATACGGAAATGTCCAGCGAGGATTACGACTCTGTGGCCGGACTGATCATCGGACAGCTTGACCGACTGCCGGAGGAGGGCGAGGAGGTCACGCTGGAGGACGGCATTCTGCTGAAAGTCTGCGAGGTCAGTGAAAACCGGGTGCAGCAGGTGCTGATCCAGCTGCCGCCAAAGGAGGAGGCTGAGGAAACATCGGCGAAAGACGCTAAATAAGCCTTTGCTCTGAGCCTGTCTATATACCGACCTTTTCCTGGCACGCTCACACGCCCGTTTCCCGCTTCTTACTCCCTTATTCCCAGGAATGCCGCACTGGTGCCTCTCCTGCCGCCGGTGGCCCTGTGAGAAAAGATCAACTGCGGATTGCAGCAGGTACAGATATCTGCCACTGCAATCCGCTCTTTTTTGACTCCGGCGGCCAGCAGGCTCTGCAGATTGGCCTGACGCAGATCCAGAAGGAACTTTCTTTCTTCTGTCTGCAAATGCGTGAAATTCTCTGTCACCGCTGAGTGCACAGGCGCGTTCTCCTGCGCCTCCAAACGTGGAAGCTCTTCCTTCTTCACCGCTGTACGCACAATCGGCCGCATAATCTTTTCCCTGTAAGAAATTCCGGTCCGTTCCTCGATTTCCCCCGCAAAACCCTTCTGAAACTCCCAATCCAGCTCCTCCCCTACCTCATAGCAGTCGCCGCAGATGCAGGGTCCGATGGCCGCCAGGACTTCCCCCGGTTCCGTTCCATAGGCTTCTTTCATGGCCTCCAGCATAGACCAGGCGATTCTGTGGCAGGTCCCTCTCCAGCCGGAGTGGGCCAGGCCGACGGCGTGATGCCTGATATCCACAAAATACAGGGGAACGCAGTCCGCGAAGGTGGCCGCCAGAGTCACACCGGGCAGATTGGTAATCAGGCCGTCAAAGCCCACAAGAGTACTTTTCGCCAGGGCCCCCACGCCGAAGTCCTCCTCTTTCACCTCATGGACCGACGTGCCGTGGACCAGAGAGGGCCGGACGATTTTCCTCACATCCACTCCCAGCGCCCTGGAGATGATCCGGTAATTGGCCCGGATATTTTCATTCAAATCCGTGCCGTCCTCCTTGAAATTCATGCTCTCGTAGATGCCGCCGCTGACGCCGCCCATGCGGGTGGAAAAGCAGTGGGTGATAAAATCTACCTCTCTAAGCGACTGAAATTCCAGCAGGGGAACGCCCTCGCGGGTCACAGGATTTAAAGTTTTGGGATCATTGGGAATTCTTTTTATTTTCATAAGATACATTGTACCACAGAATAGCTTTTTAGTAAAATATTTACAATGTTTATGGAATATTTAAATATAAAATCACAATTGTGAGTTATAATTCTTGCAGATGTGCTGAATTCATCAGAGGCCGTTCCTCAGAACATTCAGCAAATGATATCACAGACTATACCCGGGGATCTCATCTATTTGCAATGTAAGAATACAAATACATCGCAGACGTCCAAAGACTCAATTCCCCGGATTTCAAAACAGGAGAACCTCACATGTCCTTTCACAGAATGAAAAAAAAGCACATTTTAGAAACTCCTCCCAGAACAGAGGTGGAGATCATAGCCGCTGACTGTGATGGCGGTCTGACCTCCGCCCAGGTGGAAGAGCGCCAAAACTGCGGCTGGGTCAACACCCAGGTGGACGACAGCCGGGAAACCACCGGCAGCATCATCCGCAAAAACCTCTGCACCTATTTTAATTTCATTTTTCTGTTTCTGGCCATTCTGATCATCGCAGTGGGGTCGTTCAAAAATCTGTCCTTTATGGTGGTGGTCATCATCAATACCCTCATCGGCATCATTCAGGAGCTGCGGGCTAAGAGAGTGCTGGATCAGCTGAATATGGTGGCTGCCCCCAAAACGGAGGCCATCCGGGACGGGGAGCACATTACCGTTCCCTCCGACCAGCTGGTCCGGGATGACATCGTGGTCTTCCATGCGGGCAATCAGATTCCGGCGGACGCAGTGATTTTGTCCGGCGAGGCTCTGGTCAACGAGTCTCTTCTGACCGGCGAATCAAAATCCATCATGAAATCCGTTGGAGATCCGCTGATCTCCGGTAGCTTTCTCGTATCCGGTGAGTGCGTTGCTAGGCTCACAGCGGTTGGGGCGGACTCCTATATTTCCCGGCTGACGCTGGAAGCCAAGGCCATGAAAAAGGGAGAGCAGTCTCAGATGATGCGCTCCTTAAACCACCTTCTGTGGATCGTGGGCGTTGCCTTGATTCCCATCGGCATCGCCCTCTTTGTGCAGAGCTACACCGTCACCGGGGAGACCTTTGCCAAAAGCATCACCTCCACCGTGGCCGCTCTGGTAGGTATGATTCCGGAGGGGCTGTACCTGCTGGCCAGCATTGCCCTGGCGGTCAGCTCCATGCGTCTGGCCAGAAAGCGGGTGCTGCTGCATGACATGAAGAGCATTGAGACTCTGGCCCGGGTGGACGTGCTCTGCGTGGACAAGACCGGCACCATCACGGAAAACTCCATGGAGGTGAAGCAGCTGATTCCCACCAGGCTTTACGACCCGGACGCCATGCCGGAGCTGTCCTCCCTGATTGGAGATTTTACCTGCGCCATGAAAAATGACAACCAGACCATGGCCGCCATGAAGGAATATTTTCAGGAAAATACCGGACAGACGCCGGTCAAAGTGACGCCTTTTTCCTCGGAGGTCAAATACAGTGCCGTCACCTTTGAAGACGGGGCTTATGTGCTGGGAGCGCCGGAATTGCTGCTGGGCGAAGATTATGCCGGTTATGAAAGGGAAATCAATGACTATTCCTCCCGGGGCTACCGGGTGCTGGTCTTCGGCTCTTATGATGAGGAAATTACCGGACAGCCCCTGACCAGACCGGTAACTCCCCTGGGCCTGGTGCTGCTCTCCAATCCCATCAGGAAGGCCGCGCCGGACACCTTCTCCTACTTTGCCGAACAGGGGGTGGAGATCAAGGTCATCTCCGGGGACAACCCGCTGACCGTCTCGGAGGCCGCCAAAGAGGCGAAAATCGCCGGGGCGGACAAATATGTAGACGCTACCACCCTGGAAACCCAGGAGGATATCGACTACGCCATCAAAAAATACACCGTCTTCGGCCGGGTTACCCCGGAGCAGAAGCGGCAGTTTGTACAGGCCCTGAAACACCAGGGCCGGACCGTGGCCATGACCGGCGACGGCGTCAACGATGTGCTGGCCTTGAAAGACGCGGACTGCAGCGTGGCCATGGCCTCAGGCAGCGACGCCGCGGCCCAGGCCTCCCAGGTGGTGCTGCTGGATTCAGACTTCTCCTGCATGCCCGCCGTGGTGCTGGAGGGCCGCCGGGTGGTCAACAATATCCAGCGCTCCGCCGTGCTTTTCCTGGTGAAAAATATCTTTTCCTTCCTGCTGTCCCTGTTCTCCCTGGCCTCCGCCATCACCTACCCGTTAGAAGCCTCCCAGATCTCGCTGATCGGCATGTGGACCATCGGAATCCCAGGCTTCTTCCTGGCCCTTCGCTCCGACCATAGTCGGATTCAGGGACATTTTCTTTCCAATGTGATGCTGCGGGCCCTGCCCGGCGGCGTCACCGATATGCTGGCAGTCAGCGCCTTTACGGTCTTCAGCCTGGTCTTCGGCATCGATTCGGCCAGTGCCTCCACCGCAGCCATGATGCTGGTGGTCATCGTGGGCTTCATGCTCTTATATCAAGTAATTGATCCCCATAAGTTCACTGACTGGGGCATCCTGATTTTAAACATCGCCGGCTTTGTGTTCTGCTGCCTGTATCTGCCGGAGCTGTACTCCGTGAGCCGGGTGTCCAGAGAAGGTCTTATGCTGCTGGCGGTGTTCGCCATCGCCGTGGAGCCGGTGTACAGATATCTGACGAAGCTGCTGGAGGGTATACGAAGACTGTTCGGACAGCTGACCGAAAAGGTACGGGGACATTTTCTGAAGCAGAAGCGGTAAAAATACGGCGCCTGCGCAAAGCGCACCACCAATATGAAATCAAAATTTTCCCATACAGCAAAAAAGAGGACCCGGTGCCCTCTTTTTTTTGCTGCAGCATCATTCATTTTCACTGATATAAATGCTCATCCGGGACTGGATAATCTGGCAAACCTCATCGATCGTCTTCTGTCCGCTGAAATACGCGCCGGCCTCCTCATAGATAATATCGGCCACTTCCGCTGTGGTGTTATTTGCTCTTGTATTGACGCTGTAGATAAAGTCCACCCACTTGGCCGCTTCCTCCTCCGTGGCCGGATCCACGGTAATCTCCGCGTCGCCGATGTAGATGACATAGTCGTATTCCACTTCCTCATCATCAAAATAATGGGGTTTCCGGGTCATCTGCTGCGCCAGAGCCTCTACGCTGGACTTCAGAACAGGAATCTTATAATCAAAGTTCCCGCTGTCCACCGACTGCCCTTCCTCAGTGATGAAGCTTCTCACAAACTCCCAGGCTCCGTCCACGTTTCCGGATCTGGAGATGGCAAAGGTGCCGCCGTCCGTGAGCGCACCTCTGATGCCGCTGTTATTGGGGAAGCCTACTGCCGACGCCTCTTCAGTGAACTCGTAATAATAGTCGTACCGTATATTCTCCACCGAACTGATATAGGTGCCGCTCAGCAATACCTGATCGGTAATATATCTGGATTCGTAATTCTGCCAGTAATCGTCGGAGTTGTACAGGGCATCATAATCAATCTCCTCCGGATACTGCGCGGCGAACTCCAGCAGGCTCTGAAAGCTGTCGCCGGTGAAATCACAGGTTCCGCTCTCCTCATCCACAAACTCGCTGTAGCTGAATTCCAAGGCTGCGGAAAGGATATCCTCCCTGGTCACTTCCTCGCCAAAAACGGAGGCCCCCGGGTATTCCTCCATGACCTGGAACAGCTTCTCCCAGGTCAGGGCCTCCTCCCCGAAAATACTGGTTTTGCCCATAACCGTCTCAATGCGGAAGGAAATGGGAAGCTGATAGAGACTGCCGCCGTCCTCATAGGCCTCAAACACATTCTGGCAGTAATCCTCCAAGTCAAGCTCCGGATCCGCCTCAATCAGCTCATAGAAATCCGCCAGAACCCCAAGATCCCCGTAAGCGTCCAGGTCAAAATAATTGCCCCTGTAATCGTAAATGATATCCGGAATGTCCCCCGACACAATTTCATTGCTTAATTTTGTGCCCCCGGCCAGATAGTCCTCATCGGTAGCATAGCTGGAATAATAAGTTACAACGATTTTATATTCCTCACTGCTCTTATTGAAATCAATGACCTTTTCCACGATCTCGTTGTTGGCGTAATACATGGCCAGGGAGATCTCTATCCTGTCGGGCACGGTCTCAGGGTCAACATGGGTGAAGACGCAGAGATGATTTTCATAATTTACAATATCATAATAAACCCCCAGGAAGGTATCCTCAGAAAGAAAGGCGATATTGCTCATGGACATGGCGGCAACGTCGCTGGCCACAAAGTCCATGATCTGCGTCAGCTCCTCATCCCCAAAATTGCATCCATAAATCCCGGCGGAATCCACAGCAAGCAGGTCATAGCCGCTGCCTTCACCGTCAAAAAGCTCATAATTATTGATGATCTCCGGCAATACCAGCTCCTCGCCCGGCTCCCCCGTGGTCAGGTCAAAGATTCTGTAGGAGGCTTCCGTGTAATCATCATTCCACACCAGGCAGACCGGCATTCCGTTGCAGCTAAAGGACTGAATATAATAATTGAGGGATCTGTCCTTCTCCACCGCAGAGACCAGATTGCCCTCCGGATCCAGCACCAGGATATACTGATAGCCGATCAACACCAGCTGACCCCCCTGGGAGAAATCCATGGAAGAAAAATATGCGTAATCATACTCCTCGCCCCATTCCGAGGTTCTCAGATGAAACAGCTCCGTTCCGTCGCTCTGAATGCCCGCCAGAATAGTATAATTCTCAGTGTAGGTCCATTCGTCGTTGTAGGCGTAAATTTCCATCAGATAATAAAGATTGCCCTCCGGTGAAATCCAGTAGCCATTGATGTAGGTGTCCTGATTCAGGTCGGAAGGGGCTTCGTCATCTGTTTCCGGGGCGGTCGTCACAGAGTCGCTGTCCCCGGAAGTTCCGGCGGTCTCGCTTCCGGAAGTCTCCGTGCTTCCGTCCTCTGCGGTTCCGGTGGTTCCGGCTCCCGCTGTGTCAACGCTTCCATCCTCTGCGGTTCCGGCTCCCGCTGTCTCAGCGCTCCCGTCCTCTGCGGTTTCAGTGTTTCCATCCTCCGACTCCCCGGCAGCTTCCTCGGAATCCAACTCACTGACTGCCGCATCGTCCATCCATTGATAGACATAGAACTCCACGTCCGTCAGCTGATTTCCCTCCAGATCCCAGGTGGAAAAGTGGTCGGAATAGCCGTTATCCAGGCTGTGCTCCGACATCATATAAATAATATCGTCCTGCAGCACCAGCTTTCCCACATAACCGTTATCTCCGAGGAACTCATCCATCTTCTCAAAGGAGCTCTCCGAATAGACATGCTCCTTGTCCACAAGCGTACCGCTTAAGCCGCTCTGAGAGCTTCCCTGCTGATCCCGGCTGCCCGAGCCGCCGCAGCCGACCGCTGTCAGCGTCATTGCCAGACACAGGGCAGCGGCAATCCCTTTTTTCATGATTCTCTTCATAGTCCTCCTCCCATCCCGGCTTTCCCTGCCGGGCAATACATTGCAGTCACAGGGAACGGCAGATGCTTTCTGTCATTTCCTGCTGCAGTGATCAGTTTCACTGCTCTCATGCTAACACTTAAACTTTAAGAATTAAAACAGGAAGTCTTAAGATATCATGAACTTATTTTCCAAAGGTACATTTTCATGGCTCTTGTATTTTTCCAACCGTTATTCGTTCTGATTCTTGTGTTTTTCCAACCATTTCTTCATCTGAAATTTATGTTTTTCAGCCGGCCTGTCCGTCCTGTCCCGCCATCAGCTGATACAGCTGCGCAAATCCCCCGTTCTGCTCCAGCAGTTCTCCGAAGGTTCCTTCCTCCGAGACCTCTCCGTTTTCCAGATAAACAATTCTGTCAAAATCCTTCATGTAGTCACCGAAAATATCATGGGTGATCACGAGAACCGCGCAGTCCAGATTCACCAGATTCCGCATAATCTGATCGGTGGTCTCCACATCCAGGCTGGAGGTGGCTTCATCCACCAACAGCAGGCCGCAGCCCCGGATCAGCGCTCTGGCGATGGCCACCCTCTGGGCCTGTCCGCCGGAAAGGTTGCGCCCGTTCTCCGTCAGCATCGTCTCAAGCCCCTGAGGCTGCGTTGCCACATACGCCTCCAGACCGGACAGCTTCACCGCCCGCTCCACCTCCTTCGCGGAGTAGTCCTGATAGAGGCAGAGATTATTATAAATCGTATCATTAAAAATAAACGGCGTCTGAGGGATCATCGCCACATGACTGTAGTAGGATTCCCTGGTATAGGAACCGGCCTCCCGGCCATTGACCCGCACATGCCCCTGATACCCGCCGTAGTAGCGATACAGAAGCCGGATCATCGTTGATTTGCCGCTGCCGCTCATTCCCACCAGAGCCATTTTCTGACCGCGGAAAAGCTTAAGCCCCACACCGTGCAGGGTTTCCTGCGCCGCTTTCGGATAGGTAAACCTTACGTCCGACAGTTCAGCCTCCTCAAAGGACGTCAACTGCTCCTCTCCATCCTGCGAGGCTTCCTTTTCTTCCATCATTCCTTCCAGCTTCTCCCTGACAGAGCGGGAGCTTTTGATTTTGAGGAAAGCGTCCACCACCATGCGACAGGGCGAAATGACGAAATTCAGCAGGGAATTTGCCGTGATCAGATAACCGATCGTAAGCTTTCCCTGAAACACCAGAATAACGCAGATAAACAGCATTACCATATTGGGTCCCCAGACCGCGAGAGAGGTCAGAATACCGGCAGTGTTCATGCTGTGTCTCAGCTGATACTCCTTCTTGCGGTTACTGGCCGCCGCATTCTCATGGGCAGTCAGAAAATATTGCATGGATCCGGAGGCCATCAGGGTCTCAAAACCCCTCAGCAGGTCGCTGACCCGGCCTGTATACGACGCAATATCGGCCGAGTACGCCGCTCTCGCCTCGGAAATCCGCCCCGCCACAAGCCTGGGAACCATGACCACAGCCGCGCACATCAGGACCGAGGCCAGCGCGATCACTGGCGAAATCGAGAACAACATAATATACGAAACCACCAGCATACCGCCCCAGAAGCACAGATTAAAAATTGCCGTATAAAACTCATCATAAATGACGCGCATGTCATTGGTGAGACCAGAAAGCACCGACCCGGTGTTTCCGTCCAGATATTCCTCCATCGACTGGCTGGCCTGACGCCGCATGATCCGGCAGCGGATCTCCTCCACCGCCTTCGCAGACATGCCCACGAAGGTCTGACGGCTCACATATTCCGTCACATGGGAGAGTGCCACCACGATCAGCCCTCGCCCCAGACTCAGAAACGCCCTGTTCAGATCCCCGGAATCCACCAGCCACTGCATGATGTAGGACTTGAAGGGCGCCACGATTACCACTGCCAGCGTGAATATTAGAAATATCGCGCTCGTCCTGCGGTTCTGAAAGAGAATTTTCACCATATTGGTCTGTGTTTTTTCATCATACGCTTTCATTTCAGGCGTTCCTCTCATTTTCTCACCAGCTGTCATATGATTCAGGCGGCAAAAGGGTATGTCCGCTGCCCCGGACATCACAACACATAAAAGGCATCATTGCCTGTAAAGCAAAAAGGCCGTTGTAATGATAGTGATGAATGAAATCTTTCACCTTACAACCCTTTTTATTCTATTCCGGCGCACAGACTCTTCCGGCGCTGTAAAGCTCCACCAGCTCAGCCAGGCTCCCCTCGTAAATCATCCTCTTGCCGGAATGCTCCGCAAAATCCCTTGGCGTGACAATGGAATAATGCTTCTCAAACTCCCACACACCGCTCTCATCTAAAAGCTTTGCCGCGTAGGCGGAACAGGTAAAGGCGTTTTTCATCTCAAAGGGGAAACAAAAGGCGATCAGCGGAAGTCGGATCAGCGTATAATGCAGACTTCGCCTCCTGGCATAATCCCGATAAAGCCAGGCAATCAGCTTCTGCTTTTGCTCGCTGGTGCATTTGACCTCGTAGACCTGATAATCCGCTACGGGAAAAGCTTTCAGGATCTTCTCCTTTTCCTCCGTCTCGAAGCGCGCAAAAAAAGGAATGGCCGGATTTCTGCGCCCGAAGCTGTAGGCCTCCTCCAGCGCCTCATCCATGGAAAGGACCACGTGAATATATTTGTGATTTAAATATCTGTGCAGAATGGCGGCTAAGATTCCCGGGGTATCCAGAAGGGCAATGTAAATCGAGTCGTCCATATCAGTTCCTTTCAGAAATCCCACCTCTGTAAACCTTTTAATGGGTATTATCCGCTATGGCGGACATCACTGCAAATAAAATTGATAGCTTCGCATTACGCTTTTCGCTGTAATCCCCTCACAATCGCTTCTATAAAGAGGAAAGCAGACCGTAAGCCGGGTTCTGTCCGTATCAGAAGATACGTGATGATCATCTATCTAGGCCTGCCGTTACCGACAGGCTCAAGCGACCCACCTGAACTCGGACCGGGCCGGCCATAGAGTTCTGCTTGGTCTTGCTTCGGATGGGGTTTACACGGCTCCCCCTGTTACCAGGAGGACGGTAGTCTCTTACACTGCCATTTCATCCTTACCGGTTTCCCGGCGGTTTCTTTTCTGTTGCACTTTCCCTGGAGTCACCTCCGCCGGACGTTATCCGGCATCCCTGCCCTGTGAAGCCCGGACTTTCCTCACCCGCTTTCGCGGCCGCGATTATCTGTTCTGCTTTCCTGTGTCATCATAGCACACAAAAGGCCGGGAAGTCAACCGGCCCTTTTATGAAAGAAAATCTGGTTCGGTTGTAGTTACTATTCAGAAGATGATAGAACAGGCCTTTTTCTCAGGTCAGCATATTCCATATTCCTATGCCGGCTGCCTCCCAAAAAGAAGCTCCATTGCCTTGTCCAGGGAGACATTCAGTTTAGCCTGAAGCTTTTCCAGAATCCCCTCATCCGGAAGTCCAATTTCCCTGTAAATGTCAATAATCTCTTTAGCTCTTCCCTTAAATTCGCCTTTTATTTCCCCCTTTGCTTCGCCCTTTGCTTCCCCCTTTATTTCGCCTTTTGCTTCTCCCTCAGCCTCCCCGGCCAGCTTCCCCTGATTATAAATCCATTCCGATACCTCGCACATTTCCGGCTCCCCTTTCTTACTCTTGAGATAACGCACTCTCTCTGACAGCGCCCCCTGGCTCATATCCTCTGGATCCGCTGTTTTAAAATACTTCATCATCCCTGCCAGCTCACTGCCGTCGTCCACCTCTCCGTTTACATAGATCAGGTGCGTCCCGTCATCGTAGGGCAATTCTGTACCGTCCCTGCCCTGCAGTGTCTTCCTCACATGGCTCATGGTCATGCCTGTATGCCAGACGTCCTTCTCACTGATATAAACTATGTACACATCTGTCAGTTCGGAGTACTCCTTTCCCTTGTCCAGACTGTTTTTGTCAATCATGGCTCCGTAATATCTGGTCCGGCGGGCATGGTCGACAGTGCTGCTGCGCTGATCCTCCAGGTTGTACAGGCTGCCCTCCACATCCTCCGCAAACACATCCAATATGGAATCCTTTGAAGTCAGGTTCGGCAGATACCACTGGGTTGTCACTTTTGTAAATTCCAGATCCTCATTCCCGAGAACTTTTCTCAGCACGTACTCGCTTGCGCCTTTATCCCTCAGGGCGGTGATCATAAACAGGTCGCTGAATAAATTCAGTCCCCGGATCTTACTCACCCCCTCCTCGATCACCTCGGCGCGGTTATACGGTTTTCCGTGCAAATCTTCCTCCTTTCACAAAAGCAAGGGCGATACATCACCCTCATTATAGGTTTTCTCCTACTCGTTCTTTGAAGTGAGGTCAGTTTAGCACGGATAAGCAGTTTTGTCAATATTCGACAAAACATTTATAACTGCCTATTATAAGCCATTTATGATAATGTCCTTATATACCACAAGAGAAAATGTCCCA
>JAJPYH010000121.1 GCA_021205045.1 Lachnospiraceae bacterium
GGCTGGCTTACTGCTGATCTGATCGAACGACCCTTTTGCTGACTAACACCTTTTATTAAAATAATGCAGCTTGGCAGATATCAAAGGAGATTGGAATGAATATGGCAGCCCAACTTTCCGCCCTTCTGATACCGGCGGTGATTTTCTATATTGTGGGATATGGCCTGATCGGCGGGAATCCTGTGTATAATCAGTTTCTGGAGGGTGCGGGGGAGGGCCTTTCCAGTCTTGCAAAGGTACTGCCTACTCTGCTGGGACTGCTGGTGGCTGTGGGGGTGCTGCGATCCTCAGGTCTGCTCGATTTTATTGCAGAGCTGCTGAGCGGGCTGGAGGGATGGACCGGAATTGGCAAAGAACTGTATCCGGTGATTCTTGCAAAACTGTTTTCCAACTCCGCGGCCACCGGACTGGTGTTGGACATTTTTAAAAAATATGGGGCAGACTCTCTGTCGGGAAGGACTGCGGCAGTGATGATGTGCAGCACGGAGTCGGCGTTTTATACGATGTCAGTTTATTTTCTTGCTGTGAAGGTCACAAAGACCAGATATACCCTGCCGGGGGCGCTTGTTGCCACTTTCGCGGGGTTGGCGGCCAGCGTGTTTCTGGCGACAGCGATGTGAAACCGGCCGCTTTGTGGAAAATACACAAAATAATATACGGAAGCAGATATAAAAAGAAGGAAGAAGAAAATCTGCGCACATTTTTTATCTGATCTGCGCATAGTCTGTATTAATTGCGGAATGTGCGGGGATTTATGCGGCCTTTGAAGAATAAAAAATGGAAAATAGCGGCGATGGTCCTGCTGTCAGCGCTGGTCATGATGCTGTCAGCCGGCGCTTTTTATTGTGTCAGACAGTCATCTTTTCCGGCCTTTTGTGAAAACCTGGCGAAAAGCAGCCTGAGCAATAATCCTGTGAAGCTGCATTATACGCTGGCGGATCCGGAGAGTATGGGGTATGACGGGCTTTCCAAAAATTTATACGGTTTTGATGAGGCTTCCTATGGAAATAATGCTTCTGTCTGGCAGGAATATCTGAAGAAACTTGAAAAGTATGATCCGGAAAGGCTGTCTGAGGAGGAGGCTTTTACCTGGCGGATTTTGCATCGGTATTTCAGCCTGGAAGGAGAACTGAGTACATATCTGTATTATGAATCTCCGCTCTCGCCCGCTGATGGAGCGCATATTCAGATGCCTGTTCTGCTGGCGGAATACGCCTTTTATGACAGGGAGGATGTGGAAAATTATCTGACGCTGCTCTCTCAGCTGCCCGAATATTTCAGAGGGCTTCTGACTTATATGCAGCTGCAGGCGGAGAGGGGAATTCTGCAGTATGAAGGAAATATGGAGACAGCGGCGCAGCAGTGTGAAAAAGTTCTGAATGAGACGCAGCTGGCTGCAGGGTCTCATTTTTTACAGACTACTTTTACGGAAAGGCTGGAGGAGCTGCAGGAGAGAGGGAAAATAACGGATGAAGCGGCGGGGCTGACGGATGAGGAAATGACAGAGCTGAAAGAGAAAAACGAGGAATTGCTGGCAGAACTGGCACTGACTTATCAGGAGCTTGCAAAGGGGCTGCGGGAAATTCCCGCAACAGATCAGCTGACGGGACTTTCCGGATATCCGGATGGAGCGGACTATTATGCTCTTTTACTTGCGGATGCTGCCGGATCTGACAGAACGGTGGGCGAAATCAAGGAGCTTCTTTATGCCAGGTTTGAAGAGATATATGGAGAATATAAGGAGCTTCTGATTGACGGCGGTGTCATTTCTGAATATGAATTCCCGCTGGAAAACGAGGCGGATATGCTGGAGGATTTGTATCAGCGGATGGAGGGAGATTTCCCGGTTCTGGATCATACTGCCCGGACTGTTACCTTAAAGTCCGTAGATTCGGGACTGGAGGAAATGATGGCGCCTGCCTTTTATCTGACGCCGCCGGTGGATCAGAATCAGGAACACACGATTTATATTAATCAGAGTGACGGCTATGAGGGCCTGAGCCTGTATACCACTCTGGCTCATGAGGGTTTTCCGGGGCATCTTTATCAGACGGTGTACAGTCAGGATGCGCTTGCGGAGCGTGAGGTGCCCTTTATCAGACAGATCCTGTATTTTGGCGGGTATACAGAGGGCTGGGGATTATATGCCGAATCTTACGCATATCAGTATGCTGCGGAGGTGATGGAGGAGAAATACGGGGAGGGATATGGTGATACTGTCCGGGCGGCGCAGTTAAACCGGGAATTGCAGCTGTGCCTCTGCTCTATTCTGGATATTTTCATTCATTATGATGGAGCGACCCTGGTGCAGACGCAAAAGCTTTTACAGAGCCTGGGTTTTGGAAGCGGTGATATCAGCGCGGTCTATGAGACCATCTGTAATACTCCTGCTAACTATCCCAAATATTATCTGGGATATCTGGAGCTTCTGGAATTGAAGGAGCTTGCCCTTGAAAACGGAGCGGCGCATACGGACCAGGAATTTCATCAGTGGCTGTTATCTGCAGGCCCGGCGGATTTCACATCTCTGAGAGAGGTGCTGGCATGGAATTTCTGATGAGTGCGGGTTAGGGGGCCGCATTGTCAGTTTTCTTCTTTCTCCGTCATCATTTCCTCCAGGTATCCCCGATCCCAGAGGAGAATCTTTAGTTTCCTGGCGGCCTCCACCGCAGGCTCGGTGAAATACTGGTTGGTCATGACTGCGCCTACCATGCAGTCATAAAAATCTTTGCCCGCGTAAGTTTCCTGAATGGCTTTTACGCCCACCGGAGAGGCGTAGTGCTTGCACTGAATGCCATAGCTGATCCCATCCTTTTCCGCCAGGATGTCCAGTCCGAAATCCCGGCTGCCTTTTGTCACCCGGACATCCTGAAACCCGTGGGAGCGCAGAAGCTGTGCGCAGTATTCCTCAAATTCGCGGCCTTCCATCTCATCCAAAGGACCGGGGCGATGTCTTTTCTGCAAATGTAGAATGAAAATAACGCCGCACAGGATAAGCGCTGCCGCGGCGAAAAGAATGAAGCCTGGAGAAATCATTTTTCGTACACCTTCCGGAAATCTTTTTTCTCTGATGGTTTTCCATTATATCCGTATCTGTCAGCCCGCGCAAGCTGAATTCTGATTATATTTTTGCCTTACAGGAAAATACCTGTCGAAATTTTCCACAAATGTGTTATACTGGAGAAAACTTGAAAACGGAGGAGCGGCTATGAAATTAACGCGGGAGCAGATTGCGAAAGTGATTGCGGATGGACAGGCAATTATGGGGATGGAGCTGGGCTCCACCAGAATTAAGGCGGTGCTGATCGGCCCTGACCATGCGCCCATTGCTCAGGGGGAGCATGAATGGGAAAATCAGCTGGTGGACGGCATCTGGACCTATTCCCTGGAGACGGTGCACGCCGGCGTGCAGGACGCATACGCCAGCCTGAAGAGGAATGTGTCTGAGAAATATGGCGTGGAACTGACCAGGATGGCGGCCATGGGTGTCAGCGCCATGATGCATGGTTATCTTGTCTTTGATGAGAAGGATGAATTGCTGGTGCCTTTCCGGACCTGGCGCAATACCATCACGGAGGAGGCGGCCGCAAAGCTGACGGAGTTATTTCAGTACAATATTCCACAGCGTTGGAGTATTGCTCATTTATATCAGGCAATGCTAAACGGGGAACCTCATGTGAAGAAGATCCGTTTCCAGACGACGCTGGCGGGATATATCCACTGGCTGCTGACCGGAGAGAAGGTGCTGGGCGTAGGCGAGGCCTCCGGCATGTTCCCCATTGATACGAAGACCGGACAGTTTGATGCGAAAATGGCAGCGGATTTTAATGAGATCGCGGCCTTAAAGGGGATGCCCTGGACGCTTCAGGATATTTTTCCAAAGGTGCTGTACGCCGGAGAGAGCGGAGGAGTGCTGACGGAGGCGGGCGCCAGATTCCTGGACCCTGACGGAAAGCTGGAAGCGGGAATCCCGGTATGTCCGCCGGAGGGCGATGCGGGAACAGGTATGGCGGCTACCAACAGTGTGAAGGTGCGCACCGGCAATATTTCCGCAGGGACTTCCATTTTTGCCATGGTGGTGCTGGAGAAGGAGCTTGAGAAGGTACACAGGGAGCTGGATCTGGTGACCACGCCGGATGGAAAGCTGGTGGCAATGGTTCATTGCAATAACTGTACCTCGGATCTGAATGCCTGGGTCGGAATTTTCAGACAGTTTGCGGAAAGTCTTGGCGTTAGCGTGGATATGAACTCTCTTTATGGCACCCTTTATCGCAAGGCGCTGGAGGGTGACCCGGACTGCGGCGGTGTTCTGGCCTATAATTATTACTCCGGGGAGGGAGTGACAGCCTTTGACGAAGGGCGGCCTTTGCTGGTGCGCAGACCGGACGCGGAATTTAATCTTGCCAATTTTATGCGGGCCAATCTGTATTCCGCGGCGGCAACTCTGAAGGTGGGGCTGGATATTCTGCTGAAGGAAGAGGGTGTAAAGGTGGATTCCATGCTGGGCCACGGCGGTCTGTTTAAGACAGAGGGCGTGGCGCAGAAATTTATGGCGGCGGCTGTAGGTGCTCCCGTGGCGGTGATGGAGACGGCCGGGGAGGGCGGCCCCTGGGGAATGGCCCTGCTGGCAGCCTATATGGTGAATGGTAAGGGAACGGCTCTGGCGGATTATCTGGAAACGCAGGTGTTTGCGGGAGCAAGGGGTTCTGTGATGGAGCCGGATATGGAGGACGTGCTCGGTTTTGACGCCTTCATTAAGAATTATGTGAAAGGGCTGGCCATTGAGAGAACCGCAGTGGAGAATATTCCGCTGTAGTGGATTATGCATCTCATGTAGAGGAAACGGCTATTTTTTCATTGACAATTGAAGCCTGGATGATATAGCATGGTACACGTACGGGATTCGATTTTGTGATTCAAAAAGGAATGAAATGAAACGCAAGGAGGAGCGATGGATAAACTTACACTGCAAAAAAAGGCTGTGGAAGTCCGCAAAAATATTTTGACGGGTGTATACAGCGCCCAGGCGGGGCATCCGGGCGGATCTCTTTCCGCCGCGGATATTCTGACGTATCTGTACTTTGAGGAGCTGAATACCAGTCCTGAGTCCACACAGGATCCGGACAGGGATCGATTTGTTCTTTCCAAGGGGCATGCGGCGCCCGGGCTCTACGCCACACTGGCCGTGCGGGGATATTTCCCTCCGGAAGAGGTGAAAACCCTGCGTAAGCTTGGTTCCCGTTTACAGGGACATCCGTCCATTCAGTATCTGCCGGGGGTGGACATGTCTACAGGTTCCCTGGGACAGGGATATTCCGCCGCGGTGGGTATGGCCTTATCCGCGAAGCTGGATCAGAAGGACTATCGCACCTATGTACTGCTGGGGGATGGAGAGATTGAGGAAGGCCAGGTCTGGGAAGCCTCCATGTTCGCCGGTTTCCATAAGCTGGATAACCTTTGCGTGATTGTGGACAATAATAATCTGCAGATTGACGGCCCCATTGATACGGTCTGCTCCCCCTATCCCATTGACCGGAAGTTTGCGGCATTTAATTTCCATGTAATCAATATCGATGGAAATGATTTTGATCAGATAGAGACCGCGTTTGAGGAAGCGAAGACAGTGAAGGGAATGCCCACGGCCATTATTGCCCATACGGTGAAGGGCAAGGGTGTCTCCTTTATGGAAAATAAGGCGGCATGGCACGGTACCGCGCCGAACGCGGAGCAGTATGAGCAGGCCATGGCAGAACTTACGAAAGCGGGGGAAGCGTTATGTCAGATGTAAAAAAGATTGCAACCAGAGACAGCTATGGCGCCGCGTTGGCGGAACTGGGCGCCGAGTACCCCCAGATCATCGTGCTGGACGCGGATCTGTCCGCTTCCACCAGGACCAGCGTATTCAAAAAGGCCTTTCCTGACAGACATATCAACTGCGGAATCGCGGAGGCCAATATGGCAGGAATCGCGGCGGGACTTGCCACCACGGGCAAAATTCCGTTCATGAGCTCCTTTGCCATGTTCGCGGCGGGGCGCTGCTTTGAGCAGATCCGCAACTCCATCGGATATCCGCACCTGAATGTGAAGATCGGCGCCACTCATGCGGGCGTCACCGTGGGAGAGGACGGAGCCAGTCATCAGTGCATTGAAGACATCGCCTTGATGCGCACCATTCCGGGCATGGTGATCATGAATCCCTCCGATGATGTGGAGGCGAAGGCCTGTGTGAGAGCCGCCGTGGAGTATCAGGGGCCGGTATATATGCGTTTCGGTCGTTCCAAAGTGCCGGTGATCAATGACAGGCCGGATTACCATTTCGAGATTGGAAAGGGTACAATTGTCAGAGAGGGAAAAGATATTACGATCGTGGCTACAGGTCTTTGCGTGGACAGCGCGGTGACAGCCGGAAGGCTTCTGGCAGCGGAAGGAATCGATGCGGAGATCATCAATATCTGCACCATCAAGCCTTTGGATGAGGAGCTGATCATAGCCTCAGCCAGAAAGACCGGCAAAGTGCTGACTGCGGAGGAGCATTCTATCATCGGAGGCCTTGGCGGCGCGGTATGTGAGTGCCTGTCGGAGCATTATCCGGTGCCCGTAAAGCGGGTGGGTGTGCCCGATGTCTTCGGTCAGTCCGGCACGGCGGAACAGCTGATGGAGTATTACGGCCTGGACGGAAAGGGAATTTACAATTCCGTGAAGGCGTTCTTACAGTGAAAATAAGGGCGGGGAGACAGCTCTTTTAGCCCGATTGCGTTGAAAGGCAGGCCGGTAAAGGCCTGTGATACCAGGGGGAAACTATGGAATATATTTTGTCCCCGTCCCTGCTTGCCTGCGATTTTTCGGACATCGAGGAGGAACTGCAGCAGTTGAAAGCGGCAGGCGTTGAGTGGGTGCATCTTGACGTGATGGACGGACAGTTTGTGGAAAATATTTCGTTTGGCGTGCCTGTCATCAAATCCATACGAAAGAAAACGGATTTATTTTTTGACGTACATCTGATGATTGTAGAGCCCATTCGTTTTGTCAGACAGTTTGTGGAGGCCGGAGCCAATCTGATCAGCTTTCATGTGGAGGCGACCGATCAGGTAAAGGAAACCATCGACAAGATACATTCCCTTGGCTGCAAGGCCGGAGTGGTTTGCAGTCCGGATACGGATGTTGAGGAGATTCTGAAGTACGCGGATCAGGTGGAGCTTTTACTGATCATGAGCGTTCATCCCGGGTTTGGCGCCCAGACTTATCTGGAGTATTGTACCGCCAAGATTGAAAAGGCAAGGCAGTATCTGAATGAGAAAGGACTTTCCACGTATCTGGAGGTGGACGGTGGCGTGAATGCTTCTACGCTTAAAACTGTGCTGAAGGCGGGTGCGAATGTAATCGTTGCAGGCAATGCAGCCTTCAGCGGAGGGAATATCGTGGCCAACGTGGAAGCTCTGAGGAAGGCGGGAGAAGGGTCAGGAGAACAGAACGCCCTTACGTGACTGTTTGAGTTACCGGTGACGACTGACCGGTCAGGATAGAATTGTGGGAAAATTCGGGAGGAAGAGAATGAGCAAGGGGAAATATTATATCACCACAGCGATTGCCTATACGTCAGGGAAACCTCACATTGGCAACAGCTATGAGATTGTGCTGGCGGACAGCATTGCCAGATATAAGAGAAAGGACGGCTACGATGTATTTTTCCAGACCGGAACAGATGAGCACGGGCAGAAAATTGAGCTGAAAGCGCAGGAAATGGGCGTAACGCCCAAGGAATACGTGGATCAGGTTGCAGGACAGATCCGTGATCTGTGGGATCTGATGGAGACTTCCTATGACAAATTTATCCGCACCACTGACACAGACCATGAGAAGCAGGTGCAGAAAATTTTTAAGAGGATGTACGACCAGGGCGACATTTATAAGGGCTATTATGAAGGCATGTACTGTACGCCCTGCGAGTCCTTCTGGACCCAGTCTCAGCTGGTGGACGGCAAGTGTCCGGATTGCGGCAGGGAGGTGAAGCCGGCCAAAGAGGAAGCGTATTTCTTTAAAATGAGCAAGTACGCGGATCGCCTGATTGAGCACATTAATACTCACCCGGAGTTTATTCAGCCTGTCTCCCGCAAAAATGAGATGATGAATAACTTCCTTCTGCCGGGGCTGCAGGATCTTTGCGTATCCAGGACCTCCTTTAAGTGGGGAATTCCTGTGGACTTTGACGATAAGCATGTGGTTTACGTATGGCTGGACGCGCTGACCAACTATATTACAGGCATCGGCTATGACGCGGACGGGAATTCCAGTGAGCAGTACAAAAAGTTCTGGCCCGCGGACCTGCATCTGATTGGCAAGGATATCATTCGTTTCCACACCATCTACTGGCCTATTTTCCTGATGGCGTTAGGAGAGCCTCTGCCAAAGCAGATCTTCGGTCATCCCTGGCTTTTGCAGGGTGACGGCAAGATGAGCAAGTCCAAAGGAAATGTGATTTATGCGGATGATCTGGTGAAGATTTTCGGCGTGGATCCGGTGCGTTATTTTGTACTGCATGAAATGCCCTTTGAGAATGACGGCGTGATCACTTGGGAGCTGATGGTGGAACGCTATAATTCCGATCTTGTCAACACTCTGGGCAATCTGGTGTACCGTACACTGTCCATGGCCAATAAATATTTTGGCGGCAAAATCATGCGTACCGGTGTCACAGCCGGGGTGGATGAGGATTTAAAGAAAGTTGTCACCGCTGTGGCGGACGCGGTGGAAGAGAAGATGGAAGGCCTGCGGGTGGCGGACGCCCTGACTGAGATATTCAACATGCTGAAGCGTTGCAATAAGTATATCGATGAGACGGAGCCATGGAAGCTGGGCAAAAATGAGGCGGATTTCCCAAGACTGAATGAGGTGCTTTATAATCTGTGCGACAGCATTATGACGGCAGCGGGACTTCTGGAACCCTTTATGCCGGGCACTGCGGCGAAAATTGCAGAGCAGCTGAATTGCCCTGTGAGAGGCTTTGAAGAGTGCAGAGCGGCGGGATCCTTCCCGCAGCAGCATCAGCTGACGCAGTCTCCGGCCATGCTGTTCACCAGACTGAAGCTGGAGGATGTGCTGGAGGAGGCCGAAAAGCTGATGGAGAGCCAGAAAAAGGCGGCCAAACCGGAAAGTAAGACCAACGCGGAGTCTTTGGAGAAGGACGCCGACGCCGGAAAAGAAAGCACTTCTGTGAAGGAAGAAAATCCCGGAAAAGGAGAAGCATCCCCGGAGGGGAATTCTGCTGAGACCGACGTGGAAGCAAAGCCGGAAATTACCTACGACGATTTCGCAAAGCTTCAGTTCCAGGTAGGCGAGATTATCTCCTGTGAGGCAGTAAAAAAATCCAGGAAGCTGCTCTGCTCGCAGGTAAAGATCGGCTCGCAGGTAAAGCAGATCGTCTCCGGCATCAAGGCGTACTATACGCCTGAGGAGATGGTGGGCAAAAAGGTAATGGTGCTGGTGAACCTGAAACCAGCCACACTGGCGGGAGTGGTGTCCGAGGGAATGCTGCTGTGCGCCGAGGATCAGGATGGCAATCTGGCGCTGGTCTCTCCGGAGAGGGAGATGCCGGCCGGTGCTGTTATCATGTAATGTGCCGGGCATTTCCGGGCTGAAAGGAAAAATATGGGCGGAATTTTTAATCTGGACAGCAAATTTATGAGGGCGTTATCCAAACTGGCAGACCTGATGTGGGTGAATATCCTGACGATGGTCTGCAGCATCCCGATCTTTACCCTTGGAGCAAGCTTTACGGCAATGCATACAGTGGTGTACAAGCTGTACAAAAACGAGGAAGGATATATCACCAGGGAGTTTTTTAAAGCCTTCAAATCCAATTTTAAGCAGTCCACTTTAATGTGGCTGATTTATCTGGTCATCGGACTGGTGCTGTGCGGTGATATCTGGCTCTTTTATCAGGGACTGGTGGATATGGGAACAGTCATCAAGGTCATTATTGGTATTGCGCTGGTGGTGTATCTGTTCAGTCTTGCGTGGGTGTTTGTACTGCAGTCCAGATATGAAAATCCGATCAAATACACGATGAAAAACACAATCATTGTCAGTCTGACACATGTGCTGTATTCTCTGATGATGATCATTCTGTTCATTTCGCCGGTGGTGCTGCTGCTGCTCTTCAGCTGGGCGGTTCCGGTCTGTTTCCTGTTGGGCTTTTCTGTACCTGCCTTTGTGCAGTCCATACTCTACAGTCGGATTTTTGACAAAATTGAGCATCCTCAGACGGATGAGGAGAAAAAAGACGAGGAAAATCCGGATGACTGGTCAGCGGAGGAGACTCTCGAGGGAGAGGAGCCAAAGGAGCTGACTGCCGGGGATGATGCTATTGCCATGAAAGCGGGGGAGGCTTTGAAAGAGGAGCAGAATACGGCTGATGAAGCGGATGCGGAGGCCGTGGGATCTGTGGAGAAAACCAAAACAGAGGGATGAGCAATTGATTTCTGACATTTCGACGGAGAGCAAACAGAAATTTTGTGCAGAGTGTCGAAAATGAGGCCAAATCCAAATGTCAAGAGGAAATATCCCACCAGGATAAAAAGAAAGTTTGTTAATTAATGATATGGCAAAAAAATGAAAAAAAGTATACTTTTTTAAGTAATACAGTTCGTGTAGTACATATTTTATTGGAGGGTGTTTTATAATGGCAAGTGTAAAGTTAAACAACGTTTGCAAAGTGTATCCCAACGGATTTGTGGCTGTTAAAGATTTCAATCTTGACATCGCCGACAAGGAGTTCATCATTTTCGTTGGACCGTCTGGCTGTGGTAAGTCCACAACCCTGCGTATGATCGCCGGCCTGGAGGATATTTCTTCCGGTGAGCTGTGGATCGGCGACAAGATGATGAACGACGTAGAGCCGAAGGACAGAGATATCGCAATGGTATTCCAGAACTATGCTCTGTATCCTCACATGACCGTTTATGATAACATGGCATTTGGTCTGAAGCTGCGCAAGGTTCCGAAGGCTGAGATCGACAAGATGGTGAAGGAAGCCGCTAAGATCCTGGATCTGGAGAAGCTCCTTGATCGTAAGCCGAAGGCTCTTTCCGGTGGTCAGAGACAGCGTGTTGCCATGGGCCGTGCAATTGTTCGTAACCCGAAGGTGTTCCTGATGGACGAGCCTCTTTCCAATCTGGATGCTAAGCTGCGTGTACAGATGAGAACTGAGATCGCAAAGCTGCACCAGAGACTGGGCACTACCATCATCTACGTTACGCATGACCAGACTGAGGCTATGACCCTTGGTACCAGGATTGTTGTTATGAAGGATGGTGTTATTCAGCAGGTAGATACTCCTCAGAACCTGTACGATAAGCCGGGCAATAAGTTCGTTGCCGGATTCATCGGTTCTCCGCAGATGAACTTCTTTGATTGCAAGTGCACCGTAAAGGGTGACAAGGCATATGTGAACGTGGACGGTGTTGAGTTTGAGCTGCCTCCGGCTAAGTCCAAGGCTGTGATCGCTGGCGGATACGGCGGCAAGGAAGTGACCATTGGTCTTCGTCCCGAGGATATCCATGATGCTGAGCATCTGGAGAATGTCAATGAGGCTCACTGCCTGAACGTTGACGTCAGAGTGTATGAGCTGCTTGGCGCAGAAGTATATCTGTATTTCGATATTGACGGCAAGAACGTGACCGCAAGAGTTCCTTCCACCACCAGAGCAAGAGTTGGCGACAAGGTTAAGATGTTGTTTGATACCGAGAAGATTCATGTGTTTGACAAGGATACTGAGGTTACTATTTGCAACTAATTCTGAACTGTCAGGGGGATGCGTCAGCGCATCCCCCTTTCTTTATGACAGCCCGTAAGGAGTGTATATGATTTCATCACAGATTTTGCAGGCAAGTATAGATGATATAAAGGCGATCGCCAGAGTTGATATGTGTATCTGCGATCTCAACGGGGACGAAATTGTCTCCACGGCAAACATGGTGGTGCCGGACCCGAATATGATCACATCCTTCGTGGACTCTCCCGCGGACAGTCAGATGGTGGGGAATTATCATCTGCTCAAGGTACGGGATGAGGACGAGCTGGAGTATGTGCTGGTGGCCATGGGTTTCGGCGAGGATACGTATGTGATCGGCAAGCTGGCTGTGGCTCAGCTGGAAAAGCTGACCGTGGCCTACAAGGATCGATTTGACCGCAACAGTTTTTTCCAGAATCTGCTGCTTGATAATTTCCTGCTGGTGGATGTATACAACCGGGCGCAGAAGCTTCGCATTGAGGTCAGCGCTCCCAGGGCAGTTTATCTGATTGAGGCGGATCCGGAAAAGGATGCGGCAGTTCTGGAGCTTCTGAAAAATATATTTTCATCCCAGGTGGGAGACTATATCACCCGTGTGGATGAGAGCAATATTATTCTGATTAAGTCTGTGGAGCCGCGCAGTACGAACGAAGATCTGATGCGGGTAGCTGATACGATTCTGGATATGGTCAACACCGAATTGATGATCAATGTGAGAGTGGCCATAGGCACCGTTGTTCAGGAGCTGAAGGATGTGTCCAAATCCTATAAGGAAGCCAAGATGGCGCTGGACGTAGGAAAGATCTTTTATGAGGGCAAGAATGCGGTTGCCTATTCCACACTGGGTATTGGCCGTCTGATTTATCAGCTGCCGGTAAATCTGTGCAGAATGTTTATAGATGAGATTTTCGCCAATGGGTATCTGGATCAGATTGATGAGGAGACGCTGGAGACCATCAATAAGTTCTTTGAGAATAACCTGAATGTTTCCGAGACCTCCAGGCAGCTCTTTGTACACAGAAATACTCTGGTATATCGGATTGAGAAGCTGCAGAAAAATACAGGACTGGATATCAGAAAATTTGATGACGCGATGACATTCAAGATTGCTCTGATGGTGGTAAGCTATATGAAATATCAGGAAGAGCACAATAATTGAATGAATAGCAATTGCTGATGGATGTCAGCATGGGTGCGACCAGGCGGGGAACCGATCAGAACAAAGAGAAATTCTGTTAAAAACATGAATGAAGCGTACCACTGCCTCATATAGTAGTAATGCTATAGGAGGTGGCGGTGTGTATTTTTTTGATCGAAAAACGATGTATTTTGTGTGGTACCGGGAGGATGGACAGGCCCGGAGTGTAGGAAGCACTCAACTGACAGTGGTGGAGAACGTATGCAGGATAGAGGTTTCTGTGACTAACTGCGGCAGGGTGGACGGAGAATTTCCCTGTTACATGTTGTCCGGCCCGGTGGAGTCGCTGCTTGGAATGCTGCGCCTGAGCAGAGGAAAGGGAGCTCTTTCCTTACGGTGTGAGGCCGATAAGGTGGGGCACGCACAGGTGCCCTACGGGAAATTGACGGGGATTCACATTGATTTGAGGGAGTATGGCTATCTGGAGCAGAAATGGCTTCCGCTTCAGCCGAATCGATCGAAAGCGGGGCCAACGGAAGAATTTCCGGGTCATATGATCAGCGATATTATGCCTTATCGCAGACGGGAAAATGATACGGAGAAAAATATAGAACAGCTGAAAGCGGAAGCGGAGACAGTCAGGGAGAAAAAGTGGGAGACAGGGCCTGTAGAGGAGAAAGTCGCGGCTACGGAATCAGTCGGGAAGACAGTGCCGGAGGCCGAGTCTGATCCTGAGAGGGCACTGGATACGGAAAAGGATCCAGAGAAATCTGCGGAGATGATATCTGACAGGGATAAAGAAGCGGGGACGAGGACTTTTGGAGAGGAGGAATTGGATAGGGGAGGAAAAAGGAGAGAAAACAGGGATATAAGAAAAGGAGCACAGGCTGCAGTCAGAGAACCGCACGAAGAAAAACAGCCGGTGCATCTGTATGCTGATAAGTGGCAGCAGCTCTGTGCAATTTACCCTATCGTGCATCCCTTTGGCGATGCACGAGGCTATCTGTCCATAGAGCCAAGGGATTTTGTGATTTTGCAGGAACGGTATCAGGTCATGGTCCAGAACAGTTTTCTGCTTCACGGCTTTTATAATTATCGTCATTTGCTGCTGGGAAGGCAGAGAGGGGAGCGGGAGATGAATTATTATCTGGGCGTCCCCGGCGTTCTGTATGAGAAGGAACGCGCAGCTGCCTTATTTTACGGGTTTGAAGGATTTGAAAGCGCAAAAATCCCGGCGGAGGAGGGGAGCTTTGGGTATTATATGAAGAACGTGCAGATATAATTACTCCGGAAGTCTGAGAGGGCAATCATTTAAAGCAATGACAGACATCGTATAAATCTTCATAGCCTCAGTCAGCAGATGGACATTCAGCCCCTCGTCCGGTTCATGAGAGCCGCAGTGCCCGGGACGGAAGATTTTGGCCCGCGCCTGTTGATCTTCTGTGGATTCTGCCATTCCGCCTATACCGTAGGCAAAGGCGTTGGGGAGCTTTCGCGCGTAGGTTCCTCCGCCCATGACATAACTTTCCCGGTTTGTTCCGGTGAGCTCACAGTACAGATTGGTCAGAAGATCTACCGCAGGATGCTCTTTTGGAAAATAGTTGGGGGCGGAATCTCTTTCCGGCGTCCAGGTCATATTGCGGGAGAGGGCGGCCTGAGCCAGTTGGCCAATCATGCGGGAGGAGTCTGATGAGATGGAATAACGGATATTAAAATGTAAAATGGGATGTTGATTTTTCATCTCCAGAACGGTTGCCGCACAGGTGGTTTTTCCGGACAGGTCATCTTCATAGAGGATGCCGGTATGCCTGCCATAGAATTCCTCTGAGAACCAGGCCAGATTCTCCAGGACTTTTCTGTCGGCTTCTTCCAGGGCTGTTATATTTTTTAGAAAGCTGCAGAGAGTGTAAATAGCATTTTTGCTGCCCTCCGGAAAAGCACTGTGCTTTCCGATTCCGTGGGCAGTCACCCGGATTCCCTTAGCTTCGGCGGAAATTTCAATATCCGGGTGCGGGATTCTGACAGCATCCGTGTTATGAGGTAAGGGTGTTGCTTCTGATTCTGCGGAGAAGAAGGCTTTTCCCTTTGATTTCGCGGAGATAAAGGAGGCTTTTTCCTCTGATTTCGCAGAGAAGGACATAAGGGTATTTTTAAGCGCCGGTGTGAGAGCAAGGAGGGCGGTTGCCCTGTCCGGAATCATATTGCTGGCATTCCCGCCGGAAAATTCCAGTATCTGTGAGGAGAACGGCTGATCTGATACAAAGGATCCTTCCAGAATTCCTTTCTCTCCGAAGCAGACAGGAAAACCGGCGTCCGCGATCATGGAGAGGGCGGGCGTGGGATAGTGGGCGGTATACCAGGACATATCCTCCATACCGCGCTCCTCATCGCAGCCCACAAAGAGCCGCAGCTCATGCTTCATGGGAAGATGGAGCTCACGAATGCACTGCATCATATATAAAATGCCGACTGCGGGGCCTTTGTTGTCCTGGGAACCCCGTCCCAGCAGGAAAGGTCCCTTTTGTACCGGAACAAAGGGAGAATAATCCCAGTCGTTTCCGACAGGCACAACATCAAGATGATTCCAGAAGCCGATCATGTTGTCCCAGTTTTTGGTTTCAGTGCCGATGCACCCAACGTAATAATCACAGTTTTCGGTTTGAAAGCCGTGCTCTCTGCCGATGGTGAGCATTTCATCCATGCAGTCGCGGCAGGCCTGGCCGAAGGGTCTGACAGGAGAGGAAGGGGCGGAGATACTGGGAATGCGGATCAGGCGCATGATGTCCTGTACCATTTCCGCCTGATGGGTGTCAAACCAGGCGCTGATTTTCTGATATAAATTGTTGTCCATGGGAGACTCCTTTTTAACTTTTATGTATAGTGACGTTCGTGTCAGCAGGCATGTTTTTTTGCCAGAGAGACAGATCCATTATAAGCCGGCGAACAAATTTAAGCAATCATATATTGGTGCGGATGGCGGTAATTATAAGCCATTTATGATAATGTCCTTATATACCACAAGAGAAAATGTCCCA
>JAJPYH010000271.1 GCA_021205045.1 Lachnospiraceae bacterium
AGTCGGGGCTAATGTTAAAGATTTTTCGGGACATTTTCAAAAATGCTTGACAGGGTTTCTGTAAAACTATTTCCCTGCCGGATACTCGTTTACCTGGTCTGCCCTGAGATTGTCCGGCGTCGGCTCATACCTGACGGTCTTTGAGACTGTCTGCCCATCCTCATCCACCAGATAAGTGGCCTCGATCATATTTTCCTCCGGCAGATACTGAGAGGAAAGTGATCCCGACGTAACCAGAATCAGATTCTCCACCTCCTCCAGCAGGGAAAAACATCTCATTTTCTTCCAGAAGAGTCAGCGCCTCCCAGGTGTCCAGCGGTGTTTCCTCCTCCGATAATTCCGCACTCTCTTCTCCTGCTGCCTCCGATGAAATGGAATCTTCCCCGGATGTTTCCTCCTGATTGCTGTTGATCCTGCTGCTGGTACTCAGCGTATTCTCCTCCACAACGGGAATATTGTATTTATCCTCCGAAGCGCTCCACATAGAGCAGCCGCTCAGATTTCCCATAATAAGTGCCAATGCCAGAATCAATGCCGCGCTTTTATTTATCTGAACTCTGTTTTGTCTTTTCATTCAAGCTTTCCCCTTCACTGTGCCCTGTCTTTCCATGTCTATGCCCATAGACAGGCTGCAATTTTCCGCTGCCGCAGCTCTTTACTGGTGTTTATGGTAGCATTGAGGCAGAACGGCTGTCAACTCAGCAATTCTTAAGAACTTCTTAGTTTTTCCTTAAGAGCGACGATTGTTTTTACCACAATTTTACAACCTCTACCGTCAATTTTACACCGTCTTGATTTTATTTTGCACTGTGACGACCTTATAATAAGGCAACGAAAGAAGGAATGAATATTTATGAGTAACACCATCCGTAAACACGGGGCCGCTCTGGCCGCCGTCATCCTGGCCGCGGCCTTTCTCCTGGCCGTCTGCCTTTTTGACTGGAGCAGTATCAACAGCTACGAAGCCTATAATACCACCTCAACCTCCTACATTCGGGGACTTGTGACTGATATCACCAGTGAAACACTGGAAAAAGATGAGCTGGACGATGCACTCTGGCTTGGCAAGCAGGTTCTCAGTGTCCGCCTGCTGGAGGGGCAAAATAAAGGGAACACTGTCCTGATCACCAACTACCTGACCAAAGTTCACAGCATCAAAGTGGAACAGGGCAGCAGAATCATCGTCTGCGCGGATGAGCCCGAAAACGCCAGTCCCTACTACACGGTCTTTGGCTATGACAGGACTCTTTTCCTCTCTGGCTTCTGATTGCGGCCTTCTCAGCCGCGGTTATACTGGTCGGGCGCCGGAAAGGCTTTCGCGCTCTGCTGGGCGTCGCTTATTCTCTGTTGCTTGTGGTTCTTTTCATGGTACAGGCCATCTATCACGGTTTTTCTCCCGTGGTTGTGTCCCTGCTGACTGTGCTGATTGCCTCCGGCGTCAGCACACTGCTGCTCAATGGCTTCAGCCGTCGGACTGCGGCAGGACTCATTTCCACGCTGACCGGCGTGGCGATCACAGCCGTTATCTTCGCTTTCTTTTCCTGGCTGCTGCATCTGACCGGCTACAATCTGGATGCCGCCGAACAGCTTCTCATGGTGCGAAGCTCTACCGGCCTGTCATTGCGTTGGCTTTTGCTGGCCGGGGTTCTAATCAGCGCTCTGGGCGCCGTCATGGATGTGGCGGTGAGCCTGACGGCAGCCATGGAGGAGCTGGTGAGAGTCAATCCCTCTCTCTCCGGAAAAGAGCTTTTTCGCTCCGGCTTACATATCGGTGAGGATATGATCGGCACCATGAGCAACACCCTGATCATGGCCTATGCCGGCACTTCTCTGGACACCATGCTTTGCCTGATCGCCTACGGCTATCAGTTCCATCAGCTTCTGTCCTCCGATTATCTGGCCATTGAACTGTCCCAGGGCCTGTGCGCCACTTTGGGCGTTGTGCTGACCATTCCGGTCACCGCCGCTGTTTCCGTGATTTTATTTTATCAGAAAAAACACATCTGCCGAAGGTAAGGCACCTGCCTCCCTCCGATAGAGGTTTTTTATAAAAAAAAGAAAGGTAAGGAAAACAAAAATGAAAAGAAAAACCAAATCATTCTTTTCACTGCTGTTGGCTCTGGCCATGATGGTCAGCCTGACGGCGCCCGCAGGAACGGTGAAAGCCGGTTCTGTCAGTATGCCTGAAGATACCGCAGTGGAAAGTACTGCCGACAATTCCGATGATACTTCAGCGGAAAGCTCCGACGTCATCTCCGATGAGATTACGGCGGAAGGCTCCGGTGTTGTCTCTGATGAAATACCGGCAGAAGGCTCTGACGTGATCTCTGATGAGATTACAGCAGATAGCTCTGAAGCTGTCTCCGGTGAAACTCCGGCGGAGGGCTCCGACATCATTGCCGAAGAAATACCGGCAGAAGACCCCGATACCGTCTTAGCCAATTCCGGTGAGGAAATGTTACTGACCTCCACAGAGGCGGATGGCTATGTGGTTACCTTCTCTCTGGAAGAGGGCGCCTCCATCGACATTTACTATACCCATGACTATACTACTGCCGATGAGATCAATGTCTCCACTGCTTACGCCCGCAGCTCCGATACCGGAGAGATCGACTCCACCGGCGACGGCCAGGTTAATTTCCTGGTGAACCTGGAGGAAGGCTACGAGCTGGTCAGCGTCAGCGCGGACGCCAATTACAAAAATCTGAAGGATTCCAGCGATACAGGAGTGGAAAATCTCTATCGCCTGACCAAAATTACCGGCTCCGTGACAGTAACTGTAACGACACAGAAAACAGTGACTGCAACAACGCAGAGCAGCATCAGTCTTTCCGTAGGTCTTGACGAGACGCAGCGCAATTTCACCTGGTATGCCCAGACCTCCGGCACCGGAACACTCTATCTGGCAAAGAACAGCGAAGTGACCGGCGATACCATGCCGGAGAACGCAGCTGCTTACAGCGTAACCGGTGAAGAAGCCACCAATAAGAGCGGCTATTACTCCTATCAGACTACCGTGACCGGTCTGGAGGCCAATACAACCTACGCTTACCAGCTGGAAAATAACGGTTCTAAATCCGCCATTTATACCTTCACCACCGGCAGCAATGACGGCACCTTCTCCTTCGCCATGGTCGGCGACCCGCAGATCGGCGCCGGCACCACCGCTACTGACATTGAAGGCTGGGACAACACCCTGAATATCGTGGAGAACAGCAGCATCTTCTCCGGTGTGGACTTCCTCCTTTTCCTGGGAGACCAGGTCAATACCGCCAACAATGAGGAGCAGTATGACGGCTATCTGGAGCACTCCGCCCTGTACGGTCTGACAACGGCAACCGTCATCGGCAACCACGACTCCAGCTCTGTTGCCTACAGTGAGCACTTTAATCTGACCGATACCAACGACAACAGCTATGGCTCCTCCACCGCGGGCGCTGATTATTATTTCGTGTATAACGGCGTACTGTTCATGGTGCTGAACAGCAACAACACCTCCGCGGCGGAGCATCAGCAGTTCATGAAGGATGCCATTGAAGCCACCGCGGATCAGGATATTTCCTGGAAAGTAGTCACCTTCCACCACTCCATTTACTCTGTGGCCAGCCACGCTCTGGAGGACTCCATTATCAGCCGCCGGGAACAGCTGGTACCCATCTTTGAGGATCTGGACATTGACGTGGTGCTGATGGGCCATGACCACGTTTACGCGCGTACTTACATCATGGACGGCTTTACCCCCATCACCGATGCCAGCGAATATGATGACGGCACCTATTCATCCGTCACTGACCCGGACGGCATCCTCTATGTGACCGCGAACTCCGCTTCCGGTTCCAAGTACTACAACATTCAGACCAATGTGAACTTTGAATACGCGGCGGTTATGAACCAGGATTACACCCCCAACGTCTCCCGGGTGGATGTGACTGAAACCTCATTTACCATTACCACCTATGAGACCGGCAGCATGACTGTGGTTGATACCTTCACCATCAATAAGACGGAACAGGGCTCAGATGACGACCAGAAAGATGACGACCAGGATACCGGCGACACCGGTTCTGAAAGCCAGGGCACCTCTGATACCTCGACCTCTCAGACTTCAGATGCCGCGGCTGAAGAAGATGTGTACAGTGATCCGGTCATTTCCATCTTAGAAGGGGATTACAGTGATAATGTGACTCTGTCGACTGGTACGAACGGTGAAATGATTGTGAAATCCACAGATAATGGAGTAGAATTGTCCATTGACGAGAATGGCAATAAGGTTCTGACCATAGACGGTACCGTCAATCAGATTGACACATTGCCGAACAGCCTGATGAAATATCTGCTGAATGACGGAAATACAACGCTTGTGTTTACATATTGGTATCCGGAAGCTTCCGGCGATGATGCCGAGTCCGGACTGCCCTATGGACAACTTGTAACCATCACAATCCATCCCGGCGAAGCAACAGATGATGATATCGAGTGGTATGGACCTGCATGGTTATATGCGAAATACGGAGCATCAGCTTCAGACAGCTCCGCCGCAGATACCACCGGCTCTGACACAGTGGAGCCTGCTTCGACCGGCAGTGCGAAGACCGGCGACGACTCCCTGATGACCATCTGGGTGCTTACTCTGCTGCTGTTGGCAGGTGCGCTGACGATGATTGACAACAGACTGAAAAATCATCGGTAATCACTTCAAAAAAATCCCATCGGAATCGCTGTCATTCTTTCTGACAGCGCCCGATGGGATTTTCGTTTTTACGTGTTCATTACTCCCGGCTCCACATCATTAGAACACTGCTTCACATTACTCCCGGCTCCACACATAGCAGAAGGCCTGGGTTCTGGCCGCGAAGGGATCGCCGTTTCTCAAAAGCTCCCTGATCTGGGCTTTGGTGTACCAGCCGGCCTCAATCTCCTCCACCGAGGAAGTGCTCTCATGGAACTGGCCCCTGGCCCTGCCCACCACACATACATTGGTCTCATTACTGAAACCCACGGCGCTGTAGGAAACCCCCAGGAAATCATTAATCTCATAAAGCTCCAGACCCGTCTCCTCCCATAGCTCCCGCACCGCGCTCTCCTGGGGCGTCTCCCCCGGATCAATGAGCCCCGCCGGGAAATTATAAACCCAGCAGCCGGGCGCCAGACGAAATTCCCTGTCCACTAAAATCCGCTCGCCGCTCTCATCGGTGACAATGATCACCACCGCGTCCGCCTTTTTGCCGTGAAGCTCCTCGAAGGAGTGAATCTCCGGATTGCGGCTGATCATTTCATAATTTTTGATCTGGTGATCCGCCGTCTCATAGGCCACATCATAGCGCGTGATAAATTTTCCCTCTTCCTTTTTGGTAATCCCTTTAAACTGCATTTTTTATTCCTTTCTGAGAAAATCCCGGTTAAAATACAGCGACAGCACCGTCGCCGTGCTCCAGCCCACCGGCCAGGCCGCCCAGATGCCCATGGTGCCAAAGAGCCTGGACAACGCCAACGCCAGCACCACCCTCAGAATCAGGTCCGTGAAGGTACCGATCACAAACTCTCTCATCCGGCCCACGCCCCGCAGAATCCCATCGCTGATCAGCTTCAATGATACCACAAAATAGAACCCGGATACAACTCTCAAAAACTGCATTCCCGTGGCAATTGCCTCCGCGCTCTCCGAATCCATGAAAAGAAGGAGCAGGTACCGGCCCGCTAACAGGTACAAAGCTACCACCGGCACGCAGATCAGCCAGACCATCTTAATACCGGCCCGCATTCCCTGGCCGATCCGGACCGTTTTGCCCGCGCCCATGTTCTGGGCGGCATAGTTGGACACGCCGTTTCCCAGAGTGGTAAAGGAGGTCACCACCAGATTATTGAGCTTGATGGCCGCCGCGTAACCCGCAATGACGCTGGCTCCAAAGCTGTTGATCACGCTCTGGATCACAATATTTCCCACGGAAATAAAGCTCTGCTGCAGGATGCTTGGCACCGCGATGATGGCCAGCTTTTTGAAGATGCTCCAGGAAAAAATAACATACTTCTGCTCTGTTTTCACGCCCTTCAGACGCTTTAGCACCACCGTAACCGCCAGAATGCAGCTGGCTCCCTGGCAGAGGAAGGTGGCCCAGGCCACGCCCGCCACGCCCCAGTGAAAGCCTGCCACAAACAGAATATCCACCAGAATATTGGTCACAGAGGAGACCGCCAGAAAATAAAAGGGCGTTCTGGAATCCCCCATGGCGGAAAAAATGCCCGTCGCCACATTATAAAAAAACAGGAAGGGCAGGCCCAGCACATAAATTCTCAGATACAGCGCAGAATCCGCATAAATTTCATCCGGCGTATTGATCAGCCGCAGCAGTCCGCCGCCTGCCGCAAAGCCAAGCACCATCAAAACAGCGCAGAGCACTCCGCTGGCCACCAGCGTGGTATAGACCGCTGTCTTCATGTCGCCGTAGCGCTTCGCGCCGAACATCTGAGAGACAATCACCGAGCAGCCGATATTACAGCCAAAGGCAAAGGCCAGAAAAATCAGCGTAATCTCATAGCTGTTTCCCACCGCCGCCAGGGCGTTTTCCCCGGCAAATTTCCCCGCCACAAGGCTGTCCGCGATATTTCACGCTGCCAAACAGCGGCAGACAGAACCTCCACAGCACCTTTCCCGGCTCTCCCACCGTCAGATCCCTGTTCATCGATATGTACCTCTTTTCCGTAATAAAATATCGTAATCCCGTACATTTGCCTTATTGAAGACGCTATCCCTTAAAAAGCTTCTTCCGGCACAAAATCTGTGCCGGACCGCAGAAAATGAGGCCAACGTTTCTTACCCGTCAGCCTCACCTATTTTACATCATTTTACATCAATTGCAATACCCATTTGCAGTTTTCAGCAATTCTCAGACCGCTCATCACAGCCATGCCGCCCCTATCTCCGTTCCATGGGCTTTCTCTCCAGGGCTTCGCCTCACGGCTGAAATGCCGCCCCTACCTCCGTTCTATGGGCACATACTCTGCGGCCTCCCCCACATAGGTCGTTGCCGGACGCATGATCCTGCCGTCATAGAGCTTATTCTCAATATTGTGGGCAAGCCAGCCGGCCATGCGGGCGCACACAAACAGAGGCGTGAACATATCATGGGGAATCCCCAGCATATTATAAGCGTAACCGCTGTAATAGTCCACGTTATTGGAAATCGGCGTATTCTTTACCTCAATCAGGGTCTTCTGAGCCACCTTTTCAAACTTCTCATAGAAAGCGCACTCCTCATCCCGTCCCTTTTCGTGAGCCACCATCCGGCAATAATTCCGCAAAATCTCCGCTCTGGGATCGCTGATGGTATAGACCGCGTGTCCGAAACCGTACACCAGTCCCTTATTGTCATAGAACCTTCTGTCCAGAATTTTTAAGACAACCTCCCTCATCCGCTCCTCGCTGGCATTGATCCCGATCTCCGAAATCACCGCCTCCATCATCTCACAGGCCCGCACATTGGCGCCGCCGTGACGGGGCCCCTTCAGAGAGCCGATGGAACCGCTGACCGCGGAATAGATATCCGTGTCCGTAGAAGAAATTACCACGTTGGTGAAGGTAGAGCTATTGCCGCCGCCGTGATCCGCGTGGAGCACCAGCATGGTATCCAGAAGTCTGGCCTCGCTCTCCGTGAAGGAGCCGTCCGCCCTCATCATGTATAAAATATTCTCCGCCACGGAATATCTGGGATTGGGATAATGGATCACCAGGCTTCCTCTGTCAAAATAATGAACCTTACTCTGATAGGCGTAGCAGGAAATGCTGGGAAGCTTCGCCAGAATATTCAGCCCCTTTAAAAGAGTCTGGTAAGGATCCGTATCATCCGGCGCCATATCATAATTGTACAGAGCCAGGACTGCGGACTGCAGCTTATTCATCAGATTCTGTCCCGGGCTTCGAAGCAGGCTCATCTCCAGGAACTCATCCGGCAGATTGTAATAACTGGCCAGGCACTCTCTGAAAATCCGCAGTTCATTCTTATTGGGCAGATAGCCAAATAACAATAAGTAGCAGGCCTCCTCAAAGCTGTCCGTCTTATCCTCGCCCTCCTGTACAAAGTCCTTGATGCTGATGCCTCTGTAAATCAGGTCGCCGGGCACGTTAATCTTATTGCCCTCTTCATCCTTCTTATAACCAACTACATTGGACACCCGGGTCAGTCCCACCGGAACGCCGGTGCCGTCTTCATTTCTGAGGCCTTTCTTAATCCCTTTTTCCTTAAAGAGCTGATTGGGGATATTTGTATAATTTAACGACTTGCCGTATGCCTGCGCCAGATTCACGCGCATATTGCCGCGGTTCTGAAATTCCTCCCGCAGCCTCATGCTTACATTGCCGGGTGCGTAATAATCGTTTGGTGTCATGACTGAAGCCTCCTTCCTTTTTCCATATACAACCACATACGAATTTATTATAACTGAATTTTTTCAAAAATACAATAGTGTTTTGTATGTTGGTATACAATGTTTTCGGGATACAATGATACAATTTTAGTTATCCTTTCTCTGGACGAACTGTAAAAAATATTATATAATGTTTTGCGGCAGACAGGCTGTTGTCTGCCTTATAACAGAGATATCAATACGTACAATGGGAGGACTGTTTTATGGTAAAATTATATGACAGCGGCGTTTATCTCCTGAACGGACAGCAGATTGTCCCGGAAAAGGAAGCGGCCGCACAGGGCATCAATTCCGACAAAGCAAAAGCGAAGGAAGGCACCATCGCCTGGTCCATCTTAAAGGCGCACAATACCTCCTCCGATATGGAGAATCTGCGCGTCCGCTTTGATTCCATGGCCTCCCACGACATTACATACGTGGGCATCATCCAGACGGCCAAGGCCTCTGGCATGGAATCCTTTCCCATCCCCTATGTTCTGACCAACTGCCACAACACCCTCTGCGCGGTGGGCGGCACCATCAACGAGGATGATCACCTCTTCGGTCTTTCCGCCTGCAAAAAATACGGCGGCATCTTCGTTCCGCCCCACATTGCGGTCATTCACCAGTATATGCGTGAAATGATGGCCGGCTGCGGGCGCATGATCTTAGGCTCCGACAGCCACACCCGCTACGGCGCTCTGGGCACCATGGCCGTGGGCGAGGGCGGCGGCGAGCTGGTCAAACAGCTTTTAAGAGATACCTATGATATCAAATATCCCGGCGTCATCGCCATTTATCTGGACAAAGCTCCGCAAAAGGGCGTAGGACCCCAGGACATCGCCCTGGCTATCATCGGCGCTGTCTTCAAAAACGGCTATGTAAAAAATAAAGTCATGGAGTTTGTAGGCCCCGGCATTGCCTCCATGACCACCGACTATCGCAACGGCGTGGACGTGATGACCACTGAGACCACCTGCCTGTCCAGCGTCTGGTGCACCGATGAGGACACCAGAGATTATCTGACGCAGCATGGCAGAGCGGACGCATATCAGAAGCTCTCGCCTGCAGACGTAGCCTACTATGACGGCTGTGTGTACGTGGACCTGTCCACAGTCAGACCCATGATCGCCCTGCCCTTCCACCCCAGCAATGTGTTCGAGATTGAGGACTTGACCGGCTCGAAGCTGGCTGATGTGCTGGCCGATGTGGAGAAGGAGGCAAAAAGGATTTCCGGCAGAGACTATCACCTGACTGACAAAATCGTGGACGGCAGGCTGACCGTTCAGCAGGGCTTTATCGGCGGCTGCTCCGGCGGCACCTACACCAACGTGATGGAGGCGGCTCACATTCTGGAGGGCGCATCCTGCGGCAACGGCATCTTCCAGCTCTCCGTCTATCCCTCCAGCCAGCCCGTATTCATGGATCTGGTCAAAAAGGGCGCGGCCAGCAGCCTGATGGCGGCAGGCGCCATCCTGCGCACAGCCTTCTGCGGTCCCTGCTTTGGCGCCGGGGACACCCCGGCCAACAACTGCCTCTCCATCCGCCATGCCACCAGAAACTTCCCCAACCGGGAAGGCTCCAAGCCAGGCAACGGTCAGATGGCGGCGGTAGCTCTGATGGATTCCAGAAGCATTGCCGCCACCGCGGCCAACGGAGGCGTGCTGACTGCGGCCACCCAGGTTGCCGACGATTATCAGGTGCCTGCCTATGAATTTGATCCCACCTCCTATGAGAAGCGCATTTACAACGGCTTTGGCAAAGCCGCCACGGACAATGAGCTGATTTACGGTCCCAACATCAAGGACTGGCCTGTTCTGGAAGCCCTTGCCGACAATATTCTGCTGCGGGTCTGCTCAAAGATCATGGATCCGGTGACCACCACCGACGAGCTGATCCCCTCCGGTGAGACCTCCTCTTACCGCTCCAATCCCCTGGGACTGGCGGAGTTCACTCTCTCCAGAAGAGATCCGGCCTACGTAGGCAAGGCAAAGGACGTGGACAGACTGGAGCGTACCCGTCAAAACGGCGATGATCCCACTGCCCTCCTGCCTGAGCTTCAGAGTGTTTATGACAAAATCAGAACCATCCCCGGCAGTGAGAAGGTCAGCGTCTCCGACATTGAGATCGGCAGCATAATCTACGCGGTCAAGCCCGGCGACGGTTCTGCCAGAGAGCAGGCAGCCAGCTGCCAGCGTGTCTTAGGCGGCCTGGCCAACATCGTCTCCGAGTACGCCACCAAGCGTTATCGCTCCAACGTCATCAACTGGGGCATGGTGCCCTTCCAGATGAAGGGAGAGCCGGATTTTGAGGTGGGCAGCTTTATCTACGTTCCCAATGTCCGCGCGGCCTTAGATACCGACATGCAGGACATCCCGGCCTACGTCATCGGCAACACCGTACAGGAAATCAGCCTCTACATTGCCGATATGACCCCCGATGAAAAGAAGATCTTAAAGGCCGGCTGCCTGATCAATTATAACCGGGACAGACATGCCTGAATTACGACAGATACGTCTGAATCCAGGGTTCAGCATAGCTGTAACGAAGATGATTGACCAGTACAAAAATAAAACGGCAGTCATGAATCAATGATAGTTCAACCTTACCCCATAAAACGAGGAGCGGGATTAATCCCGCTCCTCAACATATTCCATGTAATCCGATTCGTCAGCAAAAAGCTGATAGCTTCCGTCTACATATCCCATATATCCGCTGCTCACATAATATCCTTTCATTTCAGATACCTCCTGTCTCTTTCTGAAATCAAGAATATCATGTCAGCTGTCCAATAAATCGGACTTAGTTCTGTTTATAACGATATTTTCTATGCCGCCTAGCGCTGGCCATAATAGGCGTTTGCCCCATGCTTTCTGTAATAATGCTTATCCTGCAGCTCCTGCGGCGCCGGCGCAACCTCCGGATTGATCAGCTCCGTGCGATAGGCCATCTTGGCCACCTCTTCCAGCACCACGGCGTTATGCACCGCCTCCTTCGCGTCCTTTCCCCAGGCAAAGGGGCCATGGTTTTTGCACAGAACCGCCGGCACCGCCTCGGGATCCTTTCCCATCCGCTGAAATTCCGACACAATTAAAAGACCGGTATTCTTTTCATAATTCTCCGCGATCTCCTCTGCGGTCAGGCAGCGGACACAGGGAACCTCCCCGTAGATGTAATCAGCGTGGGTCGTCCCGTAGCAGGGGATGCTTCTCCCGGACTGGGCCCAGCTGGTAGCATAAGAGGAATGCGTATGTACGATCCCTCCAATCTGCGGAAATGCCTTATAAAGCTCCAGATGAGTGGGAGTATCAGAAGAGGGCTTAAAATGTCCCTCCACTACATTTCCATCCAGATCAACCACTACCATATCCCCGGGTGTCAGCTTCTCATACTCCACACCGCTTGGCTTGATCACAAAGAGCCCCCTCTCCCTGTCAATGGCGCTGACATTTCCCCAGGTAAAGGTCACCAGCCCATGCCTGGGCAGCTCCATATTCGCTCCATAAACTGACTGTTTTAATTCTTCCAGCATTTTTGTATCTTCCTTTCTGCTTGATCTGTTTTTTACTGTACATGCGGCTTCGTCCTGTGAAACAGACTTTCGAACTCCATATGCTCAATCCCGCCCGCTTCACGCTCTTTTTGCAAAGGAGCAGGCTAAATAAAATTTTTCTCCATGTAATCCGCCCAGCCGTCGTCATCACAGGCCACCTCCGTGACCTCATCCGCAATAGCCTTGGTGTCATCGCTGCCGTTGGCCATGCACACGCCCCATCCGGCCGCCTGGATCATTTCATTGTCATTGGTGGTGTCCCCGAAGGCCGCTACATCCTCCAGCCCAAAACCGTGCATTTTGCAGAACTGCTCCATGCCATAAGCCTTGGAAATATTCTTATTACAGAATTCCATCAAAGAGGGCTGGGTCTTAAATCCCGTATAATAGTCATTGGGATGGGCCGCCACCCAGGCCTCCACCTGGGGCATGATCTTTTCATCCACGCGAAACATAATCTTGCCGTTATCCTGCGCATACAACTCTTCCTTCCCCTTCGCCAGGCGCAGGGCAATCATGCCCTTTTCATCGCCCATGCTTTTGAACATCCTCTGATATTCCTTCAGATCATCCTCTTTCAGAAAAACCTGAGCATTGTCCAGATAGATGGAGGGACTGCTCTCAAAGGGCGCCATCAGATCAAAGGTATCCTTAATCCATTCTTTTTTCATCTGAAAATAAGAATACTCCTTCCTGTCCACGCCATCCCAGACAGAAGCCCCGTTCATGCCCACCAGCACATCGAAATCATCATAGCCCCACATCTCCATGGAAGCCCGGATCTGGAACAGGGGCCTGCCGGAAGCCAGTCCGAAATAAGTTCCTCTCTCCCTCAATGTATCAATGACCTTTCTGGCCCGGGGCGTCAGCATCTGATGCTTTACCACAAGCGTACTGTCGATATCGCATATAACTAATCTGGCCTTTCTCATATCAATTGTGCCTCACTTTCCCACAGCATCCTATATTTTGCGGATATATTTTCTCATTTCAGAGCCGCACATACACCGGCTCCGTCTCTTTTTCTACGCAAGAATCACTTCCATGCCCTGTGCTCTCATCCCGTCCGCAATTTCCGGTTTCACCTCATCATCTGTAATCACAATACAGTCTTTTGGGTCAAGACCAATGGGGACAAACCCGGTTTTAGCGAACTTGCCGGAATAGCTGAGGATCACAACCTTATTCGCCCTTGTGGCCATGTCCCGGAGTGCCTGGGCACACATCTGATCCTCCTTGGTAAAGCCAAACTCAGGAGAATATCCGTTCACTCCCATAAAAAGATAATCCACACAGAAATTCTCCACGCAGGATTTTACCATCGGCCCTACCATCGCCATGTTCTGCGGGTTTACAATTCCGCCCAGCAAAATAACCTGAAAACTGGACTTTGCTCTGATATACTCCGCCACATACATGCTGTTGGTCACAATCGTCAGATTCCTGCACTTCTGAGTCAGTTCCTCCGCCAGAAGGGCGCAGGTGCTGCCGTTCTCAATCATCACACAGCTGCCGCCTGTCAGTATTCCTCCGTCATCGACAAGGTCGGCTGCCCGTCTGGCAATACGGCATTTCTCTTCATAATGGTATGCGATCCGACCTTCCATGCCGTCCACCTTCTTGAGCATGGCATAACCGTGCTCCCTGGTCAGAAGCCCCATGGCCTCCATCTCATCCAGGTCCTTGCGAACCGTGACCTGACTGACGCCCAGCTCCTCGGCCATATGCGCCACATCCATCTTTTCATATTTCATCAGAAGGTCAAGTATTTTGACATTGCGCTTTCCCATCTTACCGCTCCTTAAGCTTGATTTCTCACACCCCCAGGGTGTTCCCATCAGAGGCGTCACTTTCGCCCAGTATACCGTGAGCAGAACTCACGGTCCACTTCGCCACCTGTCAGATACATGCAGGCATGTCCTTTCCTCACTTTCGCTCAGTATATCATGGCAGATAGAAAACTTCAATATTTTATTCAAAAATAATTCTGTTTTCATTTGAAATAAATATTGACATTTTGTTTATATCGTAATATCATATAATTACGAATGAAACATGCATTTTGTTTTGCTTGAAATTTTAACAATACTTACCGACACTGATACTTTTATATATCCTGTTGCCCCCGTCAGCGGACATGTCCATTTACTTTGAAGATGAAACATCATCCGGTAAATACGGAAAATATTTACCATCAACTGTAATGGAGAAAAGGAGGATCGAAATGAACACTGAAATTCAAAGGTTAAACGGTCCCATCCTGGCAAGATGGCTGTCCAGATATTACGAAATGAAGCCTTTCCGCGGCGGAACCGAATTTGTGGCGGAAACAGACTCCCGAAGCGGCGTGATTAAGATTTATGACGCTGACCAGTACATATCCATGGACATCATGGAACTGATCGTTTACGAAAAGACAGGGGATTATCCCTTATATTACCTGCACTTTGAGCTGCGAAGCATGAGAAACGCCATTGAGAATATTCAGGATTTCCGTGATTACCTTTACGAACGAAGCTATCAGACCCTGGATGAAACCCCGCAGATCAAAATAAAAAACATCGCCATCTGCTGCTCCAGCGGCTGGACCTCCACACACTTTGCCAAACAGCTGCAGAGACACCTGCAGCAAAATCAGCTGCCTGTCAAAGTCAGCGCCGGAAGCTATCATGGCATTGAAAAGCTGGTGCAGGAAAATGAACTCATTCTCCTTGCTCCCCAGATTGCCTATCTTCTGCCAGAACTGCAAAAAAAATACGGTGACAAATTCGGCCTGATCAATACCAGGGATTTTGCCACCCAAAACTATTCCGCGGTGCTGAAGCAGGTGCAGTCACACTGATAGTCGCTTCCCGCCACATAAATTTCATAGCACAGCTGTCGTTACGTGCAGCTGATCTCCTCCCGGGTCTCAAGGCAATAAGCCCAGAGCGTCAGGGGATGGTGGAGAAACTGCTCCGCAAACACACAGCCGGCGTCCACATTGATCATATTCTGTCGATGACCGATCTGCCCGCTCTCTGATTCCTCTCCATACTCCGTATAAAAAGCCGTCAAAGTCGGAGTATGCCCATGCACCAGTACAATGTCCGGGATATCCGTCACTCCAAACACATGCTCTCTGCTGTATAGAATCGTATCCTTATATTTCTCCGGATCCTCACCGGCGTGAATAGCGTCCAGCGTTTCCTTATTCATATACGCATGCACAATCACATATTTCTGAAATGAGCCATCCGCAAGCTCCAGCGTCATCTCCTTAAAATAAGGCATGGTATTCATGGTTTCAATCCAGGGCCTTAAGCCCTCCGGTGAAAGAAAGCCATGCTTTTCGGCCACATCACAGAAATCGTAAATGGTTCTCGGCATATCCCTCAGAGGAATCCCTCCGTTTTCCTCCGTCTCACGGCACCAGGACAAATACTCGTCATAATACCATTCGATGACCATATCCTCATGATTCCCACGCACAGCCTGATATTTTCCCTCATGGCTCATATGCTCCCAGCACCACTGCATGGTCTCCCACACCTTGGGCCCTCGGTCAATAAAATCACCTACAAAGATAAAGACCGCGTCCGGATCCTTCTCTTCGATCTTACGAATCATATGCATCATCTGGTCAAAACAGCCATGTATATCGCCAAGTGCATAGTGCATCTTTTATTCCTCCAGGGCAAAATCAGATCCTGTAAAAAAAGCATTCACAATGATGTCTGTGACAACAACGGACATATCAATTAAAAGCGAAAAAGAAGCAAATGTCAAGCAGATGTCAACAACTTATCTCATTCAGAGTTACCATTCAGAAAAAAATGGACTGGATCTCATCGAAATCCAGTCACACCTGCATAATATAAATAGCTGATAGGGGAATCGAACCCCTGTTTCCGCCGTGAGAGGGCGGCGTCTTAACCGCTTGACCAATCAGCCATGTGGTACAAACATTGTACCCTCAAAACCGAACACTGAAAATCCTCTTCCTATCCGCTTCTTTGG
>JAJPYH010000269.1 GCA_021205045.1 Lachnospiraceae bacterium
TTTTGACCATTTTGATCACGATATTGACACCGGCGGGAAGTTCCATTCTCTGCAGAGCATCCATGGTCTTCTGGTTTGGTGCAATGACATCGATCAGTCTCTTATGGGTTCTCTGCTCGAACTGCTCTCTGGAGTCCTTGTACTTGTGGACTGCCCTGAGGATGGTCACAACTTCCTTTTTGGTGGGAAGCGGGATGGGGCCGCTGACCTGGGAACCGTTCTTTTTGACTGTCTCGATGATTTTCTTGGCAGATGCATCGATCAGCTGATGATCGTATGCCTTGAGTGTAATTCTCATTACCTGTTGATTTGCCATAAAAAAGTCGCCTCCTTTTCGCACTTTTGAAAATAAGTACGACAAGCGGTGACTGTACACTCTCCCGTGTGTGTCCTGGCCAGACCTTTAAAAAAGGCTCACTTCTGAGCCTAAAATCAGTGCTTCAGACCTACACGTTGTTTCTGTCTCAATGACAGACATGCTTTGTACAGTGACTTGCCGTCAATATCTCGACTTGACATTCGCTCCACGGAAAACCCATACGCCGTTACCGCCGCATGGCAACCTCGCGCTTCATTGCTATCATGTCACAGCAAGGTTGATGATACATCATATTTTCCGGGAATGCAAGCTATATTTTCTTAAAATTGTATTTTTTTGTACTTTTCTGAAAAACACCAGAAAACGCCCTATAATCAGTAATATGTCTGACAGCCCTGAAACGGCTGTCAACAGTAACATACCACCAAGGAGAAAATAAAATGATCAACAAGGAACGACTGTTAACCCGCTTTCTGAAATATGTTTCCTGCGGCAGCGAATCCCTCCACGAGAAAGAATTCTGCCTTCTGCTGGAGGAGGAGCTCTCCCGCATCGGCGTCCCCTTTGTGCGGGATCTGAAAGCCGGCCAGGCCGCCGGAAGCGACGGCTGGAACCTGCAATGCTTCCTCCCCGGCGAGGGAGACCCCATATTGCTGTCCGCCCACATGGATACTGTAGCACCAGGCAACGGGATTGTCCCTGTGGTGGAGGACGGCGTTGTACGCTCCGCCGCAGATACCGTACTTGGAAGCGACGATAAATCCGGAGTTGCCGCCATCATGGAGGCTCTGGAAACCGTTGTGGAAGAGGGCAGGCCCCACCGTCCGGTGGAGGTGCTTTTCTCCATCTGTGAGGAGAAAGGGCTTCTGGGTTCGCAGAACGCGGACTACTCCCGCTATCAGAGCAGGCAGGCCGTGGTCATGGATTCCAGCAAAAACGGCAAAATTGTCATCCGTTCCACCGATAACGCCACTCTTCGTGTCCGCATTCTGGGCAAAAGCTCCCATGCGGCCAACGCCCCCGAAGACGGCGTCAACGCCCTTAAGGCGGCCTGCCGCGCCATCGACCGGATTCCCTGCGGTAAACCGGACGAGGATACGGTACTGAATGTGGGCGCCCTGTCCGCTCCCGCAAAGGCCAACATCGTTCCCGATCTGGTGGAATTCACCATCATGCTCCGGTCCTTTTCCACCGAGCGCCAGCAGTACTGGCTGAAAACCCTGGAGGAAACCATCCGGGATGCCTGCGAAGACTTCGGAGCGCAATACGAGATCCAGGTCAAAAAGAATTACCAGGGCCTGAAAGCCTCCCCCGACCTGCCCATTGTCCGCAGACTGCAGGAAATTTATCACCGGCTGGGAGCGGACCGCGAGCTTGGCAGCACCTTCGGCGGCAGCGACGCCACCTGGATCGCCGCCCAGGGCATTGAGGTCGTCAACCTGGGCACCGGCATGAGCAATATCCACGGTGTTGATGAGTTTATCCGCGTGGAGGATCTGGAGCTGACCGGTCAGGCCGCTTATATGCTGATGCAGCCCTGAAAATCTGTCCGGACGAGTCCGGGCTGTTCAGCACAGCAAATCCCGGAAAGTCCCGCGCACCGGCGCCGATATCGAGAGCTGACTGAAAACTGCCGCAAAACGAAGATGTCCGTTTCGCGGCAGTTTCTGATTTACTCTCCGGTATATACCAGCTCTCCGTCCTCACAGTAGTAAGCCGTAATCCCATCCCGTGTCATTTCCGCCAAAGCTTCTCCGTCAAATTCCTCCGCAATAAAGATTCCGGCCGCCTTCAGCGCGGTTTCCTCACAGGAAAGAGTCTCCGAGCAGGCCACAAGCTCCGGAACCGAAGCCTTCGAACACCCATCCTCAGGATCAATAAACAGTGAGCGTATCTCACCGTCGTTGTAAACATAATAACGGCTCGTCAGATCCTCATCCGTCAGCGGATAATCATGCAGATAAACACAGCTCACAGCCCCGGCGTAAATGATGTCTGACAGTTCCGAGATTACAATTCCGTCCCTGTGATACATGGTAAAGGAAAATTCCGTTTCCGCCTCCGTTTCCAGTCCCCGGATATATTCCTCCACGGAGGAAAGGCAGCCATGCACATAGCCGTTTTCAATAAGCGAATCCGCCAGATAATCAATAATAAACGCGTTTTTCAGCCATCCGAAATCAATCAGCATTTCCACGCCGTTTTCTTCCGCATAGGCCAGATATTCCTCCGACACGTTCAGCCTGATCTGGTTGTCCCCCAGAAGCTCCACGCTGATATGCTCCGGATCACAGATATACTGTGCCAGCTCCAGATAAAACTCCGTCATTCCCTCATCCTTCGACGGATCGTACTGCGCCGCCTCCTCATCATTTTCTGAGTAGAACATGGAATAATACATAGAATAAGCGTCCGCCAGGTAAAGGTACCGGGTACCGCTCTCTTCTATCGTCCGGAACGCTTCATATAATACAGTATCCACCTCAATGATTTCATTGGGATGCCGGTTGATATACCAGATGTTATAACAGTCCTCAACCTCTTCCTGTGCGGTAAAGAGCTCATAGGCCGTCTCGCAAAGCTCATTATATAGCTGAATCAGCGCTCTGCGCTCCGCAGTGGCGCTGTTCTCCCCGGTTCCCAGATTGTACAACAGCGTAAAATCATCCCCGCAGTTCTGGGAAGTAGATGTGTCAGAAACTGTCTGCCAGCCCGGCTCCACGCTGATCCAGATGTTGATGGCATAACCAAAGGCAAATAAGGCCACCACAATCAGCAGCGCCAGCAGCGCAATCCGGGGAATGATATTTTTTTCTGATAATTCAACAGTTTGGGCCGGTCTGGATGAAGACCGGTCCTTTTTGGAGAAAAGCTTCATAAATAAAGTAATTCCTTATTCTGCCACGCTGCAAGGTAGCCCGCAGCATCAGCAAAAGCAACAGAATAATCAGCACCGCCCAGGTGATAAAACCATAGATCGCGCCTTTCAGGCAGGCATGATAATTGCGCATGTAATTCTTTTTCCGGAACAGAAACGCTGCAATCAGTCCCAGGATGGGAAGCAGGAATGACGGAATACCGCAGAGAGTGCCGCCCTTGTCGTGTACCGGCCTTGCAGTGAAGGTTTCTGTCGGCGTATACATCTCTTCCAGTTCCTCCGCTGTGGGCTCCGGCGTATTCAGCCCGACCACAGAGAGCACTTTCAACGGCTCTCCCTTCTCTCGGATTGCCTTATACTCCTCGATTTCCTTCTGTGAGCCATACACATAGTGATCATGGCCGATGTAGGTCAGCTGCGGCTCATCGCCGTCACTGTAATCATGAATCGAAGGATCATAGGTATAAAGCACCTTGTTGACCTCCAGATCCGGATCCGGCAGCGGCACCGCAGAGATCAGAGACCGGGTATAGGGATGCAGCGGATAATTGAACAGCTCCTCCGCCGTCGTCACCTCCACAATACGGCCCTTGTAAATCACGCCGATTCTGTCCGAAATGTACCGGACAATGGAGAGGTCGTGGGCGATGAACAGATAGGTCGTACCCCGCTCCTCCTTGAATTTATTCATCAGATTTAAAATCTGCGCGCGGATGGAAACGTCAAGAGCCGAAATCGGTTCATCCGCCACCACCAGCTCCGGCTCCATGACCATGGCTCGGGCCAGACCGACCCTCTGCCTCTGACCGCCGGAAAACTCATGGGGATACCTGGTCAGATGCTCCGGGAGCAGTCCCACCTCTTCCACAATTTTCTCTACCTTCGCCACACGGTCCGCCTCATTCTCATACAGATGGAAATTGTACAGACCTTCGGAAATAATATAATCCACGGTGGCGCGCTCATTCAGGGACGCGGCCGGGTCCTGGAACACCATCTGGATATTCCGGATCACCTCCCGGTCAAGAGAATGCGGAATTTTGCCGGAAATACGCACTCCTTTATAGGTAATCTCACCGTTGGTACAGGAGTTGGCACGCACCACAGCCCGCCCGATGGTAGTCTTACCGGAACCGGACTCGCCCACCAGAGAAAAGGTCTCCCCCTTGTAAATATCGAAGCTGGCATTCTGAACCGCTTTCACCTGATTTTGCTTTTTACCGAAAAAGATATCCACATTTTTGACGGAAAGCAATATCTCTCTTCCCTGCTCATCCAGCGGCCCGTGCTCCGGGAAATGGGCAGCTGTGTCCGTCAGCTTATAGTTGTTATTTGTCTTACTCATTGCCGCTCCCCCCTTATACGATGTTGAATACCCTGATCAGGGTGCCGTGAATGTCATTGATGATTTCCGGCTTCTCTACCTTGCGTGACCTCGGATCCAGGAGCCAGGTCTTGGCATAATGGGTGTCCGTCACCTGAAACATAGGGGGTTCCTTCAGTGTATCGACCTTTAAGCAATATGGATTTCTGGGAGCAAAAGCATCTCCCACGATCCTGTTGTAAAGGGACGGCGGCGTTCCATTAATGGAATACAGCTTCGTATTCTTATCCGCCAGCTGCGGCAGGGAAGACAGAAGCGCCCAGGTATATGGATGCCGGGGATCATAAAAGACCTCTCTTGCTGTTCCCAGCTCGATCATCTGCCCGCCGTAGAGCACGGCCACACGCTGCGCGATATTGGCCACCACGCCCAGGTCATGGGTGATGAACACAATGGTGTAGCCGAATTCCTTCTGCAGATCCTTGATCAGTTTCAGAATCTGCGCCTGAATGGTCACATCCAGCGCTGTCGTGGGTTCATCGCAGATCAGAATCTTGGGCTGACAGGATAAGGCAATGGCAATCACGATTCTCTGTCTCATGCCGCCGGAATACTGGAAGGGATAATCATCAAAGCGATTCTCCGCGTTGGGAATTCCCACCTTCTGCATCATTTCCAGCGCCTTGACCCTGGCTTCCTTCTCATCCAGATGCTGGTGCTTCATGATCACGGAGGTGATCTGCTTGCCAATGGTCAGCACCGGGTTTAAGGATGTCATGGGATCCTGGAAAATAAAGGCGATCCTGCTGCCGCGGATTCTGTCCCAGTCCTGCTGCTCGGAGATATGCGCCAGATTCAGGATGCAGTGGCCGTGCAGCACACCGTTTTGCTCATCCAGATACTGCACCCGGAAGGTCACCTTGCCAAATACCTTGCTGCGGGCCTCCTCGTCGCTTAAGTCAACGCCCTCTTTCATGGCCTCCCTGATTGCCTTCATCAGGTTGTTGGATATTTTTTGCTTTCTGTAGCCGGTATAACGGCCAACGGACAGATATACTTCCTTTGCCAGAACTCCATTGCGCTTTCTGGTCTCCTCAGAGATTTCTCCCTTACACTCCTTTGAATATGCGACCTTCAGAGCGGACATCTGACGATCATATTCCTGATTGTAAGCCGTATCCTTTTTATTTGCCGCTTCGTGCTCCTTGATCAGCTTTTTGCGCTTGTCATCCAGGACCTGAATCTGAGCGTCCAGATCCGCCAGCTGCTTTTTGGCTTCCTTAATCTTATCCTTTTCCTTGGACTTGTCAAAGGTCTGGCTTTTATTAAAGGTCTCCGCCCGCTGAAATAAAAGCTCCCCGCGTTCTTCCTCATAAGCCGCCTCGTCAGCCTCGCTTAAGGTCAGGCGCTCCTTTTTCTCCTTTTCAAGAGCCTTCATCTTCTGATATGTGGCAGCGCCAAGCTCCTGCCTGGAATATTCATTTAACTTGCTCTCTATCCCGGCTATGGACCTTTTCGCCCTGTCGTCATAAGGCGTTCTGGTATCTGAAAGCTCCGGATCGTTGAAAATAATATCTCCCTGATCAATATAGCCGTTGGAATCCAGCATGCCCGCGAAGGTCTTGGTGAACACAGTCTTGCCGGAACCCGACTCTCCCACGATGGCAATGGATTCATTTTCATAAATGTCCAGAGAGATTCCGCGAATAGCGCTTAAGGTTCTGCCGCGCACATGAAACTTCACATTCAGGTCTCTGACGGACAATAATACTTTCTTCTCTTCCACAGTCTGTTCCTCCCCTACATATTATGAGTTCTCGGATCCGCGGCGTCACCGATGTTCTGTCCGACCACGAACAGCACAATGGAAATGAACGCGGACAGCAGAACGGGAGACCAGAACTCCCACTGCCAGCCTGGCGTTACCATAGCCGACTGGGCGTTGTAGATCAGTTTGCCCAGCGTGGTATCAGAAATACCCAGACCGATATAGCTCAGGAACACCTCAGTGGAGATATATCCGGGAATTTCCGTTGCCGCCATGGTGACGATAAAGGACGTCATAAACGGCAGGATATTCTTGATTGCAATCTTAAAGGTGGAGGTCCCCAGGCACTTGCTGGCCAGGTTGTACTCCCTGTCGCGGATAATAATCACCTGCGTCCGGATGGAGTAAGCCACGCTGATCCAGCCCGTAATACACATGGCAAAAACCAGCGTCCAGAAGGAGGGGGAGAACACCAGCACCATCACAGCGATGATCAGCGTACTGGGCACATTGCCGATGATATTTTTCACCTCATTCATAAATACATCCACCCGCTTGGAGAAGCCCCAGACGCAGCCTAAGAGCACACCGATGGTCAGGTTGATGGCCGCGCAGATGGCCGCCAGCGTAATGGAAATCCTGGCGCCGTACCAGATAGCGTCAAAGGTGGACTGTCCCGCGTTGCCCGTGCCCAGAATCCAGCTGATATTGAACCCCAGCATGTCAATGGCCTTCCTGGGTGTCAGGTGATTGGTCGTCGTATCCAGAATGTTGATATATTCATCATACCCATGTACCGTGGGATAGATATAGGCAAAAATGAACACCAGGGCCAGGGCTCCCAGCACCACGTAATTGATTTTTTTGCGGAAAAACACGCGAAATACAGACTGCCAGTAAGAATAACGGGGTGCCGTAATCTTTTCCATACTCGCCGCGTCCATGGGGATGGGGCTGAAAAGCTCTTCCTCACTGAAGTCCAGATCACTCAGATCGACCAGTTTTTCTTCCATCTCCTTCTACCTCGCTTTCGTCGTATAGTTGATCCGCGGATCCATCACGGACATCAGGATGTCGCCCAGAATGGCTCCCAGAATATGCAGAACGCCGTAGAACAGGGCCACGCCCACAATCACGGAGTTATCATAATAGTTGATAGCCTGCACCAGCATGCCGCCCACGCCGGGAATGGAGTACACGCGCTCTGTAATAATAGAGCCGGAAAGTGCTCCCAGGATGGTAGCCGGAATGCCATGGGTAATAGGAATCGCCGCGTTTTTGAAGATATGCTTGACGTATATCTCGCCCTCGCCGATGCCGCAGGCTCTGGCAAATTTCACATAATCAGAATTCATCTGATCCACCATGTAGCGGCGCATCCACTTCATGCGGCCGGCGATGGAACTGATAGCCAGCGACAGAATGGGCGTCACAAACATAGCCACAGAAATATTGGTGATCGTAAATGTGGTGGGCAGTCCCACAGCGCCGCTGATGGCCTTAAACATGAAGATATAGGCCAGAGACGGAACCGCGATCATGAAAATAATATAGGCATTACCCAGAGAGTCCACCCAGGTGTCCTTTTTCCTTGCCATCAGAATGCCCAGAGGAAGGCCGATCACATAGGCCAGTATACTGGCACAGATGCCGATGATAAAGGAATAGGCGATCTTGGACATGGCGCTTTTATTCAGCTCCACGTTGGTATAATCATCCGTGTATCTCTCCTGGTAGAGGACACTGGCCGAGAGAGATCCTCCCACATAAGTAGCCGTATGGACATTATCCGCGCTTTCCTCCACAAGTCCGGTGGGATAATGCACAGTGGATGTCACATAGGCACCCTGCTTCTGCACCATGGTTTTAAACACGTCCACGCCCAGATTGACAGAATAGGATTCTCCCAGAGTCAGCGCCACAAAGTTCTGATGGATGAACGGGAATTCCGAAGTAAAATACAGAAGATATTTGTGCTGGGTTCCATTTCCCATGATCGCGGGAGAGAACACATTCCCTCCATAAGCCGGATCAAACAGGGTAAAGGTCAGTCCCCTCTCACCGATATCCACATCCTCATCCACATAATGGATGTCGTCAAAAGTCAGAATCCCTGTAAAATACGTCACCACCCGGTTCAGCAGAGATTTATTCTTATACGCGAAAAGTCTGGCTGCGCCGCCGTTCGCCACCTTAGAGGGCGAGGTCATCACCGCGTCCAGCCGCCTCACCGTATAGCCCTGGGATTCATAATAGTTATAGAACTGCTGAATATAATACGCGGTCTCCTCGCTGTCATTCTCCTCTGTTCTGCCTATCACAGAAACTGCATTGTAGGTCTCCTCGTCGATCTCCCCTTCTTCCAGCAGAGAATTCAGCCAGGAAGAATATGGCACGTATGTCAGATATCCGTACTCATCCCACTTCTGATAGCGGTAAGCTATACGGGTATTATTGCCAAGCTTGGAGTAATTCTCATCCATGTTGAAAATCAATGTCCTGTCCATCAGTCCATAGACCAACAGCATGATGATCGCGACCACGGCAATTACGGAAAGCAGTCCGCGGAATAATCTTTTGAAAAAATATTTAACCATAATCCGTCTTCTTCCTGTCTTTAGCATACGGGGGATGAACCGGCGGCCCATCCCCCTGATATTTTAAATATTGATCATCCGTCCGGTTATTACCACAGACCGCAGTTCTTGACCATATATCCGTCTCCGTAAGGAAGCATGGTATCCAGATAAGTCTGAGGATCACCATAGTCGGGACCCCAGCCGGAGTTGAACTGGATGTCGTAGTTCATCTCATAGCCGTAATCATTGCCGTAGTTGGAAGCAGTATACTCATCGGAATTGCTGGACTCAATGGTGTTGACAATAACCAGACCTCCGAACACGTTCTCAATGGTCTCCTTGTAAACCTCAGCAGACTGGGCGTATGTATCATTGTAGGTACGTCTCGGCACATCCATATAAATCGGGTTGTCCACGGTTACCTCATAGCCGATGCTGGCCAGCTCCTCAATTGCCAGCTCCAGATAATACATGGCGTTGTCCGGATCATAGAAGCCGTCAAAGCCGTCGCCGGTCAGCGTGTCCTCATCCCATACCTTGATCGGATAGCCGTCCGCGTCGATCTGCGCCTGGATCATCTCGCCGTAGTAGGTACCCGCCGGGAATGTGGTGGCTGTGCCGTTGATATCAACGGTAACCTCCTCCTCGGTGATCACAAAATCCGCGGGAGTGTAGGTGTTTCTGATGGTGATATATTTCAGCTCATCGCCAACGCTTACAGAGTTGTAGGTGGCGCGGTCATAAGCCATAGCCATGGCCAGACGGAAGTTCCTGCTGCTCAAAGCCGCATGAGCCAGCTCCTGCTGCTCCTCGGTCTGCGGGGAAACCATGGTACCGTCCTCATTGGCGAAGGCCTGTCTGTTCAGGTTCAAAAAGCCCATGTAGGAGGTTGCTCCGGCATAGGAGATTACCGCATAATCATCAAAAATGCCGTCCTGGATCGCCAGCTCTTTTCTGGTGGTATTCAGAGAGCAGTTGGTCATCAGGCCATTCTGGAAATCGGTATAAACCTTGGTGGCGTCTGTTCCGTCATTGTACAGATAATTGATCGTCGTAATGGTCTGGTTCTCCGCGTTCCAGTAGCTCGGATTGGCCTCAAAGGTCATGGAGTTTTTGTCGGTAGCGTTGGTGCACAGGAAAGCGCCGCAGTACGCGATGTGATCCTGATCAGAACCATATAAATAAGTGGAGGACGCAATAGCTGTCTGATAAGCCTCCATTCCTGTCACGCCGCCCTGAGAGGTGTAATAATCTCTGCTCATGGGCATGAACGCGGAATAACCCAGCATGGTCACAAAGTAAGAGCAGGGAGCTGTCAGCGTATACTGAAGAGTATAATCATCAAGCGCCTTCACACCTACAGTGTCCCAATCCGTGGTCTCGCCGTTAATATAGGCCTCTGCGCCATCAATGTAAAGCGCCATGGAAGATAAGCCGCCCTGGGTATCGATGGCGTGCTGTAAGCCGATGACCCAGTCGTCCGCCTTCAGGTCTGCAACCTTTCTGCCCTGGGAATCCACCCATTCTACGCCCTCACGAATGGTGAAGGTATAGGTCAGGCCATCATCAGACACCTCATAGCCGGTAGCCAGTGCGGGCTGCAGATATCCCTCAGAGTCATACTGAAGCAGGCCCTCGATGGTGTGGCACACATACGCAGATACGGCGCTCTTGGAGCTTGCCAGAATGTCCCAGGTTGTGGGAATGTCGGTAAATGTGGTGGAATAGGTATCACCGAAGGTATATCCCTGCTCTGTCAGGTAAGCCCTCAGCTCGTCGCGATAGGTACCGGTGCCGCGGCACTCATTCCACAATGTCTGCAGATGGCTGTAATCCGCCGCCGAGGTCATCTCATTGGTCACGATATAATTCCACACTCTGTCATCGTCAGAACCCCAAAGTGTATAGGGAACGGTACGATAGGTACCCTTGCGCAGATAATAGCTGCCGCCGGATGTGCTATAGCAGCTTGCCACGCCGGACTCGGAAAGCTTCGCCTCCGCGATAGCCATCATGGCATATCTCTCGGATACGCTCAGATCACTGTCCAGAGCCGCCTGATAGGCTTCATAGAATTCGCCAAGAGCTTCCATATAAATGGGCTCGTCATTGTCGCTGCCGGGTTCATAAACATTGATCAGCGCTTCCGTGGTCTCTTCTGTCTCAACAACCTCTTCCGTTTCTGAAGACGAAGATGTCTCCTCATCCAGCTCGGTGTCGCCGGTAGCCGCACTGCTGCAGGCCGCCAGGAAACCAGCAGAACCGGCCTCGATGCCTCCGACCAGCATTCCCTTCATAAAATCTCTGCGTGTAATGCTTTTCATCATAAATCTTCCTCCTTTGATAATAGCAGACATCACTGCATCAGCACTTTAATCCGAAAAAGTATCATGGAAAGAAAAATAGCCGAGTAAAACCACAGCCCTTTCTGTGTCTTGCTCAGCCCAATTCATGTAATCCATACTGTACGTAATCCGGCAGATACAAACGATATCTAACTTCATGGCTGCAGAGCAGCATCAGCGCAAATTGCATACAATTATACCGTTCATTTACCATTTCGCAAATTCTTTTATCACTGTAATAAGCCAATGTCAACAAAATTCTTAAGATTTCTTAAGAATCCAATAAAAAAACGGAAAAAATCGCCTGCTTCGCTGTTAAAAATGGTCAAAATCAAGTGGCGCACCGGGTATCTTTGGCTGATCACTGAAATTTCGGGAAATTACAATTGAGAAAACCTTTCATTTATTGTATACTGACTAAAAGCAGCTGTAAACAATATTTGAAACAGATTCAGTCGGCTGCAGCTTCTTAGCCGACATTAACTGCAGGGGTGTAAAAGATGGATATTCTGGTGGTGGGAATTGCGGGCGGCAGCGCGTCCGGCAAAACGACAGTAGTAGAACGGATCAAGGAATATTTTGGAGACGACATCGTGGTCATAGGCCATGACAATTATTACAAGGCTCATGACGACATGACATACGAGGAGCGGACGCATCTCAATTACGACCATCCCTCATCCTTCGACACAGAGCTGATGGTGGAGGACGTCATGAAGCTGAAAGCCGGACAGACGGTAGATATTCCCACCTACGATTACAGCACCCACAACCGCTCTCAGCAGAAGCTGCGGATCACCCCCAAGAATGTGATCGTTCTGGAGGGCATCCTGCTCTTCTATGACGCCCGGCTGAGAGATCTGATGGATGTCAAAATTTTTGTGGATACCTCGGCGGATGAAAGGCTGGCGCGGCGGATCCGCAGAGATATCGCGGAGCGCGGGCGGTCCCTTGAGTCCGTGCTGACCCAGTATCAGGAGACAGTACGGCCCATGCACGAGGCCTTCGTGGAGCCCACCAAGATGCACGCGGATATCATCATCCCGGAGGGCGGGGAGAATACCGTAGGAATTGACATTCTCCGGCAATACTTACAGAGCAAGGTACGGGGATAGTAAAGTAGTATGATGATCCGGCCTCGCAATACGATCTGCAAAGCAAGGTACGGGGATAGAGAAGACTTCTATCCGGATAAAAAGATAAAAGCCTGTCCCGCGGCGGTTTCACAATCATCGCAGGGCAGGCTTTTCATAGTTAAAACAGCAAAAGAATATCGTCGTCGCGGTCAGACTCCGCTCCACCTGCCGCTGGTGCCGCAGGGAAGCACAAGCCCATTTGCGGAAACAGGAAGGCCAATTTCTCCGGACTCCACTTTGCCTCCGTGCTGCGGACAGATCACGGTGGACATCATATAAGTCAGCACAGCAGGCTGCAAACCTGTCGTATAGGAATTGATCAGGAAAAACAGAGTATCCCTGGAAAGAATCTGACTAACCAGCTGAATCAGAGAAAACACACTGTCCTCAATTTTCCAGACCTCCCCCTTGGGGCCGCGCCCATAGGAGGGCGGATCCATGATGACGGCATCATAGTGATTGCCCCGCCGGATCTCCCGCTCTACAAATTTGACGCAGTCATCTACCAAATAACGGATAGGCGCGTCGGCAAGACCGCTGATCTGGGCATTCTCCTTAGCCCAGCCCACCATGCCCTTGGATGCGTCCACATGCACCACGCTGGCGCCGGCCTTTGCGGCCGCCAGGGTAGCGCCGCCGGTATAGGCAAACAGATTCAGAACCCTGACCGGTCTGCCTGTTTTTGCCTGCCTGTTCTTTATTAATGTAGTAAACCACTCCCAGTTGACTGCCTGCTCCGGAAAGAGTCCTGTGTGCTTGAAGCTGAAGGGCTTCAGGCGGAAGGTCAGATCCAGAGACTGGTAGGGAATGCTCCACTCTCTCGGCAGATCAAAAAATTCCCACTCTCCGCCGCCCTTACTGGAGCGATGATAATGGCCGTTAGGAGTTCTCCAGAGAGGATTTTCCCTGGGGGTATCCCAGATGACCTGGGGATCAGGGCGCACCAGGGCATACTTCCCCCAGCGCTCCAGCTTTTCACCGCCGGAGGTATCCAGAACTTCATAGTCTTTCCACTTGTCTGCGATCCACATATCATTTCTCCTCGCTGCAATATTGCCACGGCCAAAAGCCAGAGCGATATTATTATAACCGCATCCAAAAGTCCGGTCAACCACCTTAATGTTATTCTTGTTTTGCTACGATCATCTAAGTCCGCTCTTTCATCCCCTTCAACTGCACAAGGACAGACGATTTTTCCTGTTTAACTTGTTCTTCCAGAATATTGCTGACGTCCTCTTCTCTCAGATCCCCAGGATTTGCTTTCTGAAAGTCCAGCAAAATTTCTTGCGCCCGCACTTCACTTTCTCTAATCTGTTCATAGACTTCCTTATAGTTTCCAGCATCTAAAATACCCTGAATAAACGAGACTGAATCCTGAGGTATGCTTTCCCAGCCGCCATACAGATTCTTTACGGCATTGTCAATCATCTCATAACTGACCGGCTTCCCTGTTGCTTCCTGCTCCGCCAGAATTCCAACAATATCTGAAAGATCATTTTTATATTTTCTGCCAGCGAGTAACTTCATGGCAATCAGATATTCCCCTGTTACCGTTCTGACGTGAAGAACCTGGTTAAAGGTTTTATATGGGACGGAATACAAACTGAGACGCTGGGTATAGGATGGTGTTTTCATAAAATCAGCATTCATCCAACCGTTTGGAAGTCCAAACCGATCCCCAACACGATTGACGGCCTCCTTCAGGATAGAGACAGCATTCCAGACAGCATCAATATCAGTCGTCATTTCCCGAAAGCCATAGCTTTCTATCACAGCCGCACCACCTACCAGGATAATCTCAACAGGGTAATTTCTCCCTCCAAGCTTCTTATATTCTCTGGACAATTCTTTTAAATATAAATCCAGATTTTCCTTCGTAAAGGTACCGCTGTTTTCAGTTGACATCTCTGACCTCGCTTTCCACAATATTGAACCGCATAAACTCCGGAATCGCATGGATGCGTGCCTGTTCCTTTGGCGCATCGTCTTTTTGTGCCGCGCAAAGCGCAATAATTCCTGCCGGATAGACTATATCGGCCAGTTTCTGTTTCCGCAGATCATCGTATTCTATACATAGCTCCACACCATTTTCCCGACTGATATAATCCACCATAGCCAACAGATAAAAGCTTTCAGGATACCACTTTTTACGGTAATAAACACGAATATCATCACTTTCCAGGGTTTCAATCAGAAAATCGATATCGCCAAGACTTTTCAGCTTATGGCAGACATTACTTTTAAACAGTTCAAACGAACAGCGCTCCTGTCTGTCTGCTTCCAGCAGTTCCTCCATCGTCACGTGCAATTCCTTCGCCAGCCGGTACACAGTTTCCGCGCTGCATCTGGCAAGACTCGTTTTGCCGCTGCAAATATCGTTCAGGGTCGTATATGGAATTCTGCTGTTTTGGGACAGGCGATATTTCGTCATGCCCCGATCGGCGAGCAGATCTGTGACAATCATCTCTCAATTTCTCCTTCCGATTTCTTTGTCTGATTATAACGGTATGCCGTTATAATGTCAAGCAATCGAAAGCAAAACTCCTTACTCCACCTCAAATTCAAAGAAATACCAGTCAGAAAGCAGCCGCTTTTCCAATCGGTATTTTCCCGGCGTAAGCTCTTCGTCCACCATATCGGCCAGACTCAGCTGAAACTCTCTTACCAGCTTTGTGCCGGGTGCGCAGTTATCCGCCCATAAGGAAGCATTATAGTGAACTTCCTGATACTCCCCGGAAGTGGAAAGCCGAACCCATTTCCCGTCTTCGCAGTGGGCGATTTAAACGCCCAGGGTGGTCTGAATGGTTTCCTCCGTGTCGTTTAAAACATAATAGCAGAACATTTCTTCGCTGTCTCCCTCGACAACATCGGACTCCATTCCAATAGAAATGCCGGTATCCAGCGGAATGTATTGGTCTGTGATTTCAAATAATACTTCTGCGGATACCTCTTCATTAATGAAAGCTGTAATTTGTATGTTCCAGGACGTCTGTAGCTGCCGTCTGAAATTTTCCACAAATAAAACCAGCTTACCTCCGTATCGCTGCTGGATATCACTGTCGCAGCAGCATCGTCCTCCCTCTTAACCGTGAAACCGTCCCCGTCATCATCGACCAGAACAAACTTCCCTTCCTTTTCCTCGAAGATATTGTATTCATAAAAAAGGAAAAGGGATATGGGCTGTTGTTGGCAATTTCTATGCTGATATACTCATAGACCTGGTTCAGGGTACTCTTTTCAGGAACAAGCGCAATTTCTCCTGACTGGATATTATCATTTTCATCAGGAACAGACTCCACCTCCGTTTCGGCAGATTCCTCCGCAGACGGTTTTGATGCCGACTCACCTCCATCTGTACAGCCTACTGCCGGTATCAGAAAAAGACAAAGCAACAGCAACAGAATTAGTTTTCTTTTCATAGATTAGGG
>JAJPYH010000054.1 GCA_021205045.1 Lachnospiraceae bacterium
CGGGGCTAATGTTAAAGATTTTTCGGGACATTTTCAAAAATGCTTGACATAAATACGAATGTAAGCATTCGATTTCTGACCTTTTGTCCCTTGTATCATTTAATTACCGTAATCCGGGCCATGGCACGCATCAGCGCCGTCTCGGCCCTGGCAATATCCGTCTCCGGAGTATGGCTTGCAAGTCTTGCCCTGGCACGCTCTAAAGCAGCCTCCGCTCTGGCCTCATCAATCTCCTCCGGCCACTCCACAATCTCGGCAAGAATGGTAACCTGATCAGGCAGTATCTCCACAAAACCGGCATGCAGCGCCGCCTCCTTCGCCTCGTTATTTTCCATGCGAATGGTCAGGATGCCGGGTTTGATAATGACCGTCAGCGGAATATGCTTCGCGTACACGCCGATCTCGCCTTCCGTGGTGTTAAACTCCACCATCTCCACATCCTGATCAAAGAACACACGCTCCGGAGTAATGATCTGTAATCTGAATTTCTCCATACCGCCTGCTCCTCTCAGCTTACGTGGGACACCACATCGTCAATCGTTCCGGCGTTGATAAAGTGGCTTTCCGGAATATCGTCATATTTGCCCTCCAGAATCCCGGAGAATCCACGTATGGTTTCGCTGATGGGCACATACTTGCCGGACGTGCCTGTAAACTGCTCCGCCACAAAGAAAGGCTGCGACAAAAATCTCTGTACCTTCCTGGCCCTCGCCACCAGAACACGATCCGATTCTGACAGCTCATCCATACCAAGGATGGCGATAATATCCTGCAGTTCCTTATATCTTTGCAGAATTTCCTGTACACCCCGGGCCACCCGGTAATGCTCCTCTCCCACTACTCTGGGATCCAGAATGCGGGAGGTGGATTCCAGCGGATCCACCGCCGGATAAATGCCCATCTCCACAATGGAACGGGACAGCACTGTTGTAGCGTCCAGATGTGCGAAAGTCGTAGCCGGTGCCGGGTCCGTCAGATCGTCCGCAGGCACATAAACCGCCTGCACAGAAGTAATGGAACCATTCTTCGTGGAAGTGATACGTTCCTGCAGGGCACCCATCTCTGTAGCTAACGTAGGCTGATAACCCACCGCGGAAGGCATACGTCCCAGCAGAGCACTGACCTCAGACCCTGCCTGTGTGAAACGGAAAATATTGTCAATAAACAGCAGCACATCCTTGCCGCCCTTGTCGCGGAAATACTCCGCCATGGTCAGCCCCGTCAGACCCACTCTCATACGGGCTCCCGGCGGCTCATTCATCTGTCCGAAGACCATGGTGGTCTTGTCAATTACCCCGGATTCTGTCATCTCATGGTAAAGATCATTGCCCTCACGGGTACGCTCTCCCACGCCCGTAAACACGGAATATCCGCCATGCTCTGTGGCGATATTGCGGATCAGCTCCTGAATCAGAACCGTCTTTCCCACGCCGGCGCCGCCAAACAGACCAACCTTTCCGCCCTTCTGATAGGGGCAGAGCAGGTCAATCACCTTGATCCCTGTTTCCAGAAGCTCTGTGTCCGTAGACTGCTCCGCGAAAGCGGGCGCAGGCTTATGAATGGGCTCATATGTGACGCCCACAGGCTCCGGTTTATCATCGATGGCCTTGCCCAGCACATTGAAAATACGTCCCAGGGTATTCTCTCCCACGGGTACGGTAATCGGCGCTCCCGTGGCTACAGCCTCCATGCCTCTCACCAAACCGTCGGTGGGTTCCATGGCGATACACCGGACTACATCATCTCCCAGATGCTGCGCCACCTCCACTGTCAGTTCAGAGCCATCCTTTCTCCGGATAGTGATTGCCTCGTTGATCCCGGGAAGTCCGCCCTGGCTGAATTTGACGTCCAGCACGGCCCCGATGATCTGTGTGACCCTGCCAATATTTAACTCTGCCATTTAAGTTTCCTCTTTCCGGCCCGGACTCTAATTCAATGCCTCCGCGCCTGCTATGATTTCTGTCAGTTCCGTTGTGATCGCGCCCTGTCTGGCTCTGTTGTACAACAGCTCCAGATCCTGAATCATATCCTGTGCGTTGCTGGTAGCCGAATCCATGGCCTGCATTCTGGCACCGTTCTCACTGGCTACGCTCTCCACCAGCCCTCCGTAAATCAGACTGCTCAGATATTTCGGAATCAACAGATTTAACGCTTCCGTCTCCTCCGGCTCAAAATTCATCAGCGCCGACGCGCCCTTTTCCGGTTCCTGCACCGGTTCCACCGGAAGCAGCCGGATCAGTCTCGCCTCATGAGTGACCGTATTCTTAAAAGCGGTGTAGGCCAGATAGATCTCACCTACCTCACCCGCGGTATAGCTCTCCAGCAGAAGCTCTGTCAGCGCCATCGCTTCCGTATAAGACGGCGTCTCCCCCAGATCCGGATATGCCTTTCTGATCTGATATCCTGCTCTGGAGAGCGCGTCCCGGCCCTTGGTGCCGATAGCGTAAATGTCCAGCTCCTCCTTCGGCATTTCCCCCTTAGTGATCAGCTTGACAATATTGGAATTATATCCTCCTGCCAGACCCCGGTTGGAGGTGATCACCATCACCGCCTTGCGCGGACTGTCATTGCCGTCAAGATAGGGATGTCTGACGCCCTTTGTCTTTTCCAGAATGGACTGTACCGTGGAATACATACAGTCAAAATACGATCTGGAACGCTCCGCCCGCCCTCTGGCGTGCTGGAGCTTTACGGTGGAGACAAGCTTCATGGCCTTGGTAATCTGCTGCGTACTTTGTATGCTTGCTTTCCGCTTCTTGATATCACGGGTGGAAGCCATAAATCCTCCCTGCCTTTCCAGTTACTACCTAAAATTCTCCTTAAAAGCTCCAATGGCTTTCACAAGCCTTGCCTCCGTATCCTCAGAGATCACCTTCTCTGTCTTAATGGCGCTCGGAATCTCCGGATATTTTTCATCGATAAAGCTGTAAAACTCTTTTTCAAACCGGGTGATCTCCGAAGTGGGGATATCCAGAAGATACTTATTGGTCACCACATAGAGAATGATCACCTGATATTCCACCGCCAACGGCGCATACTGCCCCTGCTTGAGCACTTCCTTGATGCGTTCGCCCTGCGCCAGACGCTGCGCCGTATCGGCATCCAGATCGGAACCGAACTGAGCGAAGCTTGCCAGCTCTCTGTACTGAGCCAGCTCTGTGCGAATGGGGCCTGCCACCTTCTTCATGCCCTTGATCTGGGCGGCACCGCCCACACGGGACACAGACAGACCCGCGTTGACCGCCGGACGAAAACCGGAGTTAAACATCTCGGTTTCCAGATAAATCTGACCGTCTGTGATGGAAATCACATTGGTGGGAATATAAGCTGACACATCTCCCGCCTGCGTTTCAATAATGGGTAATGCAGTCAGCGTACCTCCGCCATGCTCCTCATTCATGCAGCAGGCTCTCTCCAGCAGCCTGGAATGCAGATAAAAGACATCGCCGGGATAAGCCTCACGGCCCGGCGGTCTGCGAAGCAGCAGCGAAAGGGTACGGTACGCGGTGGCATGTTTACTTAAGTCATCATAAATAACCAGCACATCCTCCCCGTTCTCCATCCACTCCTCGCCAATGGCACAGCCCGCATAAGGAGCAATATACTGTAACGGCGCCAGCTCCGAGGCGGTGGATGCCACCACCGTGGTATAAGCCATGGCCCCGTATTCCTCCAGAGTCTTCACAATTGTGGCAATGGTGGACGCTTTCTGTCCGATGGCCACATAAATACACTTAACCCCCTGGCCCTTCTGGTTGATAATCGTGTCAATGGCGATGGCTGTCTTGCCGGTCTGTCTGTCGCCGATAATCAGCTCACGCTGTCCCCGTCCGATAGGCACCATGGCGTCAATGGCCTTGATACCGGTCTGAAGCGGAGTATCCACCGGCCTTCTGGTAATCACGCCGCTGGCAACCCGCTCGATCTGGCGGTATTTGTCCGTCTGTACGGGGCCCTTGCCATCGATGGGCTGGCCCAGCGAATTGACCACACGCCCGATCATGGCGTCTCCTACAGGAACCTCCACCACACGCCCGGTGATCTTCACCGTATCGCCCTCACTGATATTCCTCTGATTGCCCAGCAGCACGGCGCCCACATTGTCCTCTTCCAGGTTCATCACCATGCCGTAGACTTCTCCGGGGAACTCCAAAAGCTCTCCCTGCATTGCGTTTTCCAGGCCGTGTACCCGGGCGATACCATCCGCCACCTGGATCACGGTGCCTACATCGGACACCTCCAGATCGGCGGCGTATCTCCTGATCTGATCCCTGATTACTGAACTTATTTCTTCCGGTCTTAAATTCATGGATCTATACGCACCTTTCCGATTTCAGCTGAATGCTCATCAGCTGTCTCTTTAATTCTTCTATCTTCGTCCGAACGCTGGAATCCACCACTCTGTCGCCGATACGGATGACCATGCCGCCGATGAGGCTCTCATCCACAGCATAATGCATCTCCATCTTCTGATAAGAAGTGGTCTCCAGCAGACGTTTCTCCACCTTTTCTTTTCCGGCTTTGTCCAAAACGGCGGCAGTAGTCACATAAGCGACGCCGATTTTCTTCTGCTCCTTGACTCTGTCGATAAAATAGTGCAGGATGGAGGGCAGATCTCCAAAGCGTTCCTTGCCGGCCACCAGCAACAGAAAACCTGTCATGGTATCGCTGACCCTGCCATGAAACACCTCTTCCACTACCTGAAGCTTCTCTTCCCCCGTAATACCAGGGTGACTCATCAAAGCAAAAAACTCCGGGTTCTCGGAAAGCACGGTCAGGATAGCCTCACTCTCCTGCCAGAGCTCATCCAGACTGTTCTCTTCCATCGCCAGATCAAAAAGGGCGTCTCCATAGGTCCTGGAAATCAGCTTTGCCATGTGCTCTCACCCATTTCCTTTAAGGTTTCGTCCACCAGACTGTTCTGGATCTCCGTGTTAATGTTGGCAGCCACTACCTTGCCGGCGATAGCGCAGGCAACCAGAATCATTTCCTGTTTTACCTCATCCGCCACCTTAGCCTTTTCAAGCTCCGCCTCCACATGGGCTCTGTCCACAATGCGGCGGGCTTCTTCTTTTGCTTCCGCCACAATCTGATTTTCACTGGCCAGAGCTCTGCTTCTGGCGTCTCTTAAGATTTCATCGGCTTCTTTATCAACCTCTGCCAGCTTCTGCTCGTAAAGCGCCTGAAGCTTCTGAGCCTCTTCCTGTGCAGCAGCTGCCGTGGACAATTCATCGGCAATCTTATTCTGCCGCTTCTCCAGCATGGCCCGCACAGGGTTAAACAACAGATAGCTCAACGCGAAAAACAGAACAAACACTGAGATCAGCGTTAATACGGAATCTGTCAGAAGCTGAAAATCCAGGTCAAACAGCCGGGGCTCCATGGTTGTCAAAAGCATGCCGCCTGTATACAAATTCATTGATTCCCCTGCCTCCTTTCCCTCGTGTGCATTGAATCCGGCTCTCCCGGATCCTATGCGTATGAGACAATCTCACTTGTCTTATACCAAAGGCTTCACGAACAGTAAGAGCATGGCAACCAGCAGGCCGTAAAGACCGGTGGTCTCAGCCACAGCCTGTCCCAGCAGCATGGTGGTGGTAATGTCTCCTCTTGCTCCCGGATTGCGGCCTACTGCAGACGCTGCGTAGCCTGCCGCAATTCCCTGGCCAATGCCGGGGCCGATACCGGCGATCGCAGCCAGGCCCGCACCGATTGCTGAACAGCCTAAGATAAAGTTCTCATTAAATTCCATCTCTTTTTCCTCCTTGGATAATCCTTCATTAAGATGAGATTTGCAGTATTCAGGTTAAAATTTATTTTGAATTCAGGGACGCTGTCCCTGAAACTTCACATTGGCATCCAACGGTTATTCGTCAGCGGCAGTTCATTCGTCCCCTATGGCGTTGGAAATATAAGTCATCGTCAGCATACAGAACACATAAGTCTGAATGGCTCCCGAAAACAGATCAAAATATACATGCAGAGCGGCCGGCCAGATCAAAGCGAAAAACGACAGAAGGCCATACACCAGCGCCAGCATGCAGGTACCCGACAGCACATTTGCAAACAGACGTAAGGAAAGGGAAATCGGCACGGCGATATCGCTGATGATATTGATCGGTGCCCAGAACGGCCAGGGATCGCACAGGTCATTGACCACGCCCTTCATGCCCCTGTATCTGATCTTATTGGCATGAATCAAAACGAACGTCAATATCCCCAGCGGAAACGTTACTCCATAATCCGCCGTAGGCGGACGCAGTCCGAACAGGCCGGAAATATTACAAATCAATATGAAAATAAAAACAGTGCCGATATAGTTGAGGAAGCCTTTGGCATGCTTGCCCATACTGCCCTTCACCATACCGTCAAGCATTTCCACAATCATCTCTGCCGCATTCTGTAGCCCTTTGGGAATCTCTTCAGCCTTTTTCATACGGCGGTTCACCACAAAAGCAAAGCCGATCAGCACCAGCATGACAATCAGCAGACACACATGAGTGGTCGTAATCCAGACCGTCTGTCCAAAGACCTGGTAGGAAAACACCCCATGTATCATAAAATCAATATCTTCAGACAGCAGAATTCCCTGTGTCATAGGGTTCCACCTCCTTTTCTTTCAGGAAAGCCTTTCTGTACAGCTTCTCCAGAAGCGGTTCCAGATATGCGCCCGCCTTCAGCCCGAAAATGCCAAATACACAGGCGACCGGGTTGCCAATCCCCGTTACCATCACCGCCGCCGAGACTCCCAGAAACACCGCATACCGCAATATATTATGGAAGACCAGCTTCTTAGCGGCTCCCTTTTCTCCCAGATCCAGAGCTCTGTCCAGGCTCCAGTACATATGCGCCGCACCAAAAAGCGCCAGCAGGATACCGATCCACCAGCCAACCGTGCAGCCGGAAACCTTTCTCAGGAAAAGCAGAATCACGATCTGACCTGCCAGGCCGTACAGCAGGGTTCCCACCATCATAAACAGAAGAGTCGTATTCATCCCCAGAGTTGTGTTAGTCTGCTGAACCTCTCCCGGCTCACAGGCTGCCTTCTCCGCAGTATCTTCAGCCTCTTTCCGGGTTGGCATTTCCTCCTGCGGGGCATTTCCCATTTCTTTTAATTTTGTCAGGAAAGGGTTCTTATTCTTTCCGGATTCTGCTGACATAGGGGTTGTCCTTCCGCTCATCCAGCTTCACTATGGTCCTGACTGTCTTATAGACATTCCAGGCTCCCGCAGCTGCTCCCACAAAAAACAGAATAATGAAAAAAAATTCCGTCCCCAGCCACTGATCCAGAAAATAGCCGCCAGCACAACACATAGCGATAGGAACTACCATATTAATACCAAACTGGCTGATCATAGAAAGCGCCCGAAGTACGGAATTGTTGTTTTTTTTCATAAGATATAAGCCTCTATAGTAAACGGTCATGCCCGCTGCTGCGGACAACACTATAAACCCACCCATTATTATACCGGCTTTGCACAGGCATGTCCAGTGAAATTTCCATTAAATGATAACAAAGAGCTGCGTCTTATCCTCTGATTTTCCCCACCGCCGCGAAGACCATAAAGATCGCCAGATCCACCACCACTATGCTGGCTCCCACCGGCGTAGAGGCAAAAACGGAAATCAGAATGCCGCTCAGGGTTCCGGCCACAGACAATATCGCCGCGCAGACTGTCACCGACAGAAAGCTTTTAAATACCCGCATGGCTGAAAGCGCCGGAAAGATAATCAACGCGGACACAAGCAAAGAACCGGCCAGCTCCATGGCCACCACAATTACCAGGGCCGTAATCACCGCGATCAGTCCATTGTACACCTGCGTCTGAATGCCCGTGGCCTTAGCGAAGCTTTCATCAAAGGTCACCGCGAAAATTTTGGGGAACAGCAGCACAAACATAATGATAACTGCAGCGGAAATCACCACACAGAACCCCACATCCGCGCCTGTCAGCGTCAGAATCGATGTGGAGCCGAACAGTGAGCTGCACACATCAGCAGAAATATTGGCCGAACCTGAATACCGGCTCAGCAGCAGATATCCGATGCCCAGAGCAGCCACACTGATCATGGCGATGGCCGCGTCGCCGCGAATTGCCGTTTTGCCGGTGAAAGCCAGCAGTAGAACCGCCGCCAGCGCCGTCACCGGAATCACCACAATCATGTCATTCTCCACCCTCATCAGGGCTGCGATCGCCACCGCCCCGAAGGCCACATGACTTAAGCCGTCACCGATAAACGAAAACCTCTTGAGCACCAGCGATACCCCCAGCAGGGAAGAGCAGAGACCGATCAGCGTCCCTACAATCAGGGCATACCGCACAAAATCATACTGTAAATAATATCGCAGAGTCTCTATCATAAATTTTTCTTCTCCCTCGCCTCCAACATGGACGCGTACATCTGTCCGGCAGGGCTCTTAAGGTAGCTTTCCCTGTCTCCAAAAAAAACATCCCTGTGGCTCATATATAAAATATGACTGGCAAAAGGAACCGCCTCCAGCACATCATGGGAAACCATAATAATCGTAATGCCCTGCTTCTGATTGAGCCGTTCGATCAGTCCGTACATCTCCTCCGTAGCCTTCGGATCCAGCCCCGCCACCGGCTCGTCCAATAACAGCAGCTTTCTGGTGGCGCACAGAGCCCGGGCCAGAAGCACCCGCTGCTGCTGACCGCCGGACAACTCCCGATAGCATCTTTTCGCAAGGTGGTCTATCCCAAGCTGCTCCATATTTTCCCTAGCGATTTCTTTTTCCAGTCTGCCGTAAAAGGGCCGCATTCCCAGTCGGTTGATGCAGCCGGAAAGCACGATCTCCTCCACCGAGGCCGGAAAGTCCCTCTGGGTATCTGTCTGCTGAGGCAAATACCCGATCTCATTTGCCCGGATATCCTGCCCGAATTCCAGAGTCCCTCTCAAAGGCTTCTGCAGTCCTAAAAGAGTTTTGACCAGTGTACTTTTGCCGGAGCCGTTCTCCCCCAGAATGCAAAGATAATCACCCGTATGAACTTCAAAGGAAATGTCCTTAGCCACCACCTGTTTTTCATATCCCAGGGTCAGGTCCCGGCATTGTATCTGAAGCATGATTTTCCCCTTCTGCCCTTTTTCATTCACTCCCCAGCGCTGTTTTTAACACCGCCAGATTTTCCTCCATCATTCCCAGCCAGGAGGCGCCCGCCGCCGCTTCCTCCCCGGAAACGGACTGCATGGAATCTAACACCAGTATTTCCTGATCCGCCGTCTGTGTATTCATGCGGATGGTCTGAGCCAGTGCGTCATCCGTGCCATCAATAATCAGAATTGCCGGGAGCTTCAGCTCATCCAGTTTTTCTATCAGGAAAACAATGGTCTTAAAGCTGGCCTCCGCGTCCGCGTTGCAGCCCGCGAATGCCGCGTAATAATCCAGGCCGTACTCCTCTGTCAGATAACGAAAGGGAAAGCGGTCCCCAAACAGCAGCGTGTCATACTGAGCGTTCTCCACTGCCTGAGCATACTCCTCCTCCAGGGCCGCAATTTCCGCCTCATACGCCGCCAGATTTGCCCGGATCAGACTCTCTGCATCGGGCATAAGGGGGCAGAGCCGCTGTGACAGATCCCCGCACAGCACTCCGGCATTCTCAAAAGAAAGCCATACATGCTCATCATTCTCCGCTTCAAAGTCCTCCCCGTGATCATGGCCGATCTCATCCGTCATGCCTTCCTTTTCCTCTTCCTCCAGCACCAGATCGCCCAACAGCTCCAGCAGATTCACGCTTTTTGCCTGAAGCTCTTCATCTTCCTCAATCATTTCCAGGAGCCAGTCCTCCGAGTCTCCCCCGATATAGATGAGCAGATCACTCTCCCGGATGACCGCCATGTCCTGCACTGATGGCTGATAGCTGTGAATATCTGTGCCATCATCTGACAAAAGTATCACTTTTACATCGTCCGCGGTTCCTTCCAGCAGAACATTGACCCAGTCATACTGGGGAAAGATCGTACACACGACCGAAACCCCTTCCGCTGCGGGAATGCTGCTCCCACAGCCTGCGGCCAGAACTGCCATCATCAGAAGCGCCGCCAGGACCTCTATCTTTTTTTTCATAGAAAATCTTTCTTAATAAAACCCATGGTTGCCGATCACATAGATCACCACATCAAGCCGGTCCACCGCCTCCAGGTAAGCGATCGTCTGGAAATAAACGCAGGTTCCTACGTTGGTGATACCCAGCATGGCCTCTCTGGCCGCCTGATAGCATCCCGAAGCATTGGCCGCCTTGTCCGCCGCCAGCGCCTCCACAAAGCTGTTTTTGGTGGAAGTAACCGGTGCGAACTGACCGGACTGATAGATGACGCCGGAAACCGTGTCCGGATAATTGCCGGACAATACCCGGTTGATCACCACACTGGCCACAGCCAGCATCCCCTCATAACTTTCCCCCCTGGCCTCACAATAAATCAGATTCGCCAAAAGGGTCACATCATAGTCTGAAAATTCCACCTCGGAAATATCCCGCCATGTGCCGCTGGCCGCCGCCCTGGACAATGCCATCTCCTGAGCCAGCTTTTCCTGCAGTTCCGCGATATTATCGTTGATGGTGGCAAGCTCCTCCTCCTGGGCTGTCAGCTCATTCTCAATGCTGGCAATCTCGGAACTGGCGGTACTGATAGCGCTCTGCACCTGAGAAATCAGGTACTGAGAATACTCCTTATCGGACTCGAGCTCTGAGAGCATCTCATCCAGTGAAGCCTTCTCGGCTTCCAGCTCGGCCTCCTCGGCCTCCACCCTCTCCCGGATTGCCTGATAATCCTCAAAAAGCTGCTTGTCATAAGAGGCAAGCTGCTCCACATATTCGCTCACATTCAGGAAATCCGCAAAGCTGCCTCCGCTCATCACCGCGTTCAGCACGGCATTAATATAGGTAGCTGTGGTGTCATTTTCATACATATACTGTATGTGCAGAAGCATATTGGCATACTGGGTCTCCTCTGTTGCCTTCGCCTCTTCCAGCTCCGCAGTCTTTTGCTCAATCTCCGCTTCCTTTAAATCAATGGCCTGTTCCATCTCATAAATTTCATTCTCAATGGAGGAAAGCTCCGCGTTATAACCGGACAGGGTAGTATTCAGTTGTGATCTCTGCTCCTCTTTGGACTCGATTTCGCTTTGATTCTGCTCCATCTCCTCTTCCAGATTGTTCTTTTTTTCCTGTTCCTCCTCCAGCTGCTGTCTGGTCGTGCTGGACGCCTGCACCGCTGTGAAGGAAGTGAGGAAAATGAGAATACTCAGGAAGATACAAAACGGTCTTCTGAGTTCTGATCCGCTTTTCTTCATTCTATTCCTCTGTCATTCATAAGGGCTCTTACAGGGGACTCGCAGATGTGGCACAGCCTGGCTCTCACTCGATCATCCCGACCCGTCTTGCGTGCCGCTCTTCCCCGGAAAACTCCGTGTTCAGAAAGGTGTCCACGATTTCCAGCGCCAGCAGCGGACCTACCACCGCGGCGCCTAACGCCAGCACATTGGCGTCATTGTGCTGTCTGGTCAGCCTGGCGGAGTACGGCTCCGAACAGAGAGCGCAGCGCACGCCCTTCACTTTATTGGCCGCCATGGAAATGCCAATGCCGGTGGTGCAGATCACAATACCCTTCTCACACTCGCCGCTTGCCACCGCGTTTCCCACAGCCTTGCCGTATACGGGATAATCCACACTTTCACGGCTGTAGCACCCCAGATCCTTTACCTCTTTGCCCTGTTCCTCCAGATAGGCCCTGACAGCCTCCTTCAATAGAAATCCGCCGTGATCTGATCCAATCGCTATCATCTTTGAAAACCTCGTTCTTTCTCTGAGTTCTGTCTATGAGTTCTGTCTATGAGTTCTGTCTATGAGCTCTTTCCAGGAATTCGTCTGTTGCTCTGGCTCCGCCTTTTTCAGCAATTTTCTGTCCGTTCCCTGTCTACACTTCCACTGTCCTGTGCCCCGCCGCTTTCAGCAGCCGGTTCATCACAGCCTGTCCCAGGCCCTCATCGGAAAAGCTCTCCGCAAAGATCACCTCCAGGCCCTCATCATCGCACTCCCGCAGCACCCGGTAAAGCTCCCTGGCAATGCTCTCCTGAGATTCCCTGCTGCCCATGCTCTTGACACTGTCAATGACAGAAGCCTGATATAAAGGCAAACTCTCCTGAGTGCACAGAACTCCCGTCTTCCTATGCTCCGCTTTGGCAAGACCGCACTGCTCATTGATGTATGAGGCCACTCTGGCAGCCTCTCCTGACACAAGTGTCAGCTCTCCCTTCGGCGCATAATGACGATACCGCATTCCCGGCGCCTTCGGCCTTCCCGTGGGATGAGCCTCCATCATGGTCTGATCCTGCTCTACGCGCCCCAGCACCTCAGAAAGCATCTCCCTGGTAATATACCCCGGCCGCAGCAGTTCCGGCTCCCTGCCTGTCAGATCGATAATGGTGGATTCCACGCCAATTCCCACAGCCCCTCCGTCGATAATCAGCGGAATCTTCCCATTCATATCCTCCAGCACATATTTGGCCAGCGTAGGGCTGGGTTTGCCGCTGACATTGGCGCTGGGCGCAGCGATAAAGCCTCCCGCCGCCTCAATAAAAGCCCGGGCCACTGGATGAGAGGGAAATCGCACTGCCACCGTATCAAGTCCTCCGGTGGTCTCCCCGGGGACCCTGTCAGCCTTTGGCAAAATCATGGTCAGCGGACCGGGCCAGAAGGCCTGCGCCAGCTTTCCGGCCTGCGGTGGCACCTGAGAACAGATCTCATAAATATCTTCAAACCGGCAGATATGAATAATCAGCGGATTATCGCTGGGACGGCCCTTCGCCTGATAAATTTTGGCGCTGGAGGCAGTGTTCAAGGCGTCTCCTCCCAGCCCGTACACCGTCTCCGTCGGAAAGGCCACCAGCTCTCCGGCTCTGATCAGCCGTCCGGCCTCTTCCATCACGTTCCTGTCAATATTCTGCTCTGACTGAAAAACCACTCTGGTTTCCATAATTCTCCTGAAAAATTAGTACATTTGGATTAATTATACTTTATAAAGAAAAAAAAGCAAGCCATACAGGAATTTCCTGTTGCGGCTTTTCATAATAAATATAAGAGATTGCGAAGGAAACCACGTATCATTCCTTTTTGCTTTCATCGTTTGATACAGGAAAAGGAGAAGCTATGATCAAAAAAGAATCCCTGCTGACATTTTCTCTGGGCATCCTCCTGCTGATTGCCGCAATCGTCCTGATCAGGGAGGCTGCAGCCTATTATGCCGCATCCACCGCCGTCAGCACCTCCTCTGGGTGCTTCCCCGTAGTCATCGACAGCGGCCACGGGGGCATCGATCCCGGCAACGTTTCCTCCGACGGCACACTGGTAAAAGATTTAATCCTGGCCATTGCTCAAAAGCTGCAGACATATCTGGAAGCCAACGACGTCACCGTAATCATGACACGCACCGATGACAGCGGCCTGTATTCAGAGAACTCCTCCAATAAAAAAGTGGAAGATATGAGAAACCGGGTAGCTCTGATGGAGGAGGCTGCCCCGGATCTGGTGATCAGTATTCACCAGAACAGCTATTCCGACAGTTCCATCATGGGCGCTCAGGTTTTTTATTATACCACCAGTGAAAAAAGCCGACGGCTTGCCGAAACTTTGCAGGAAAGCCTGATCGAACGCCTGAACCCGGACAACACCCGCCAGGCCAAAGCCAACGACACCTATTATCTGCTCAAAAAGACCTCGCTTCCCATTGTCATCGTGGAGTGCGGCTTCATGAGCAACCCCGCTGAGCTGGCGCTTTTAAAGAGCGACAGCTATCAGAGCCGGGCAGCCTGGGCTCTTTGCCTGGGCATCATGGAATATCTGAACAGTCAGTAAAGGCACCGCCTGCGAAGCGATGCCTTTTGCCTTTCGTCATATGATGCTACTGAAAATATCCTCCGATCACATTCCATGCGGTGCTGTCCTCATATCCCAGCCTCCAGGCCGCGACCCCGGCCACACTGCGCTCCTTGGCAACCTGCAGCTTGCCGCTTAAGCTGACCACATCCTCGATCCACATCTGATAGAGCACCCCGTCTATGGTAGACTCCGCGTAATCCTGCCCGCAGTCGTCATCCCAGATCACTTCCATATTATAGTAGCTCACCCAGTAATCGGTATCCGTCATGTAAACAGCGCTGTCTGTGGTAACCCCGTCCTGGGTAACCCACAGTCTTGTATAGAACGGAACCGCCAGCACAATTTTGGAAGCATCCACCATGGTCATCAGACTGTCCAGAGAATCCTCCACAAAGGACTGACTCGCCGTGCTGCCCGCGTCCCCGCTGCCGCCCCAGTGCTCATCATATCCCATCAAAATAACATAATCCGCAACAACTCCCTGCTCTTTGTAATCATTATAAGTGTTGCCGGAATTGGGAGGATAGTTGTCCACGGACAGGATCAGGCCCTCCTCCCTGCAGCGGATGGAGAGTTCTCTCAGGAACTGAATAAAATGCGTTCCGTCATCCGCACGCACACTTTCCAGATCAATGTTGATGCCGTCCATTCCCACCCGAAGCGCCTCATCTATCAGAAAATCCTCCAGCTCCATGCGCTTATTGGAATCCGCCAGCACATAATAGATATCCACATCGTATGTAATATCCTCTAAAAGCCCCCAGACCTGCAGTCCCAGCGCGTGTGCCTGCTCCACATAAGATACGGAGGCAAGGGAGATAAATTCATAATCTGCGGTAATGGTAAACCAGGTCGGCGACACCACATTCATCGTCGATGCCACGCCCGCCAGCTGTGTCAGATTGTCATTGGCGGTATAAGTATACACCGCCTGAAAGCCCAGGCGTACCGGCGCATCCATTTCCATCGAAGTATATTCAGGCTCTGTATAAGAGAATTCTCCGTCATATAAGGAGGTATAGCTCTGACCAATGCATTTATTCTTGATATAACCAATGCACCCGTCCATGGTGGCAACCTTTGTCCAGCCGCTGATGCTCTCCGCATCCAGTACAATCACAGACTCCCCTTTCACCACATCCTTCAGAATGTCACTCTTGATCCCCGCCCGCCAGCGCACGGCCGTATTCTTTTTGACATCCGCCAGAAGCTGCTCGCCGGACACAGCACTCACCACAATGCGATTCGGCTCCGTATACGCTTCATATTTATATGCCACATAGCGGAACACAAAATCCGCATTGATATAGCAGTCTCCGTCTCTCTCGAAGGCAATCACCCCCGCAAACTCATAATCAGTGGTTTCACCCTCCCTGGTCACACTGTAAGCCGTACCGTCCAGCGCCGCGGCCACCACCATCTCAGCGTCCGTGTAACGGATCTCCCGGCTCAGTTCCGAATAATAAAATCTGTTATGAAAATAATTGTGAATGGTATCCAGTTCAAAATAATAGCTTCCGTCCCGAAGCAGCGCCTTGTCGCTCAATACTGTATTGTCCAGAATAATGGCGGTCTCATCCGCCTCCGTCAGCGAAAAATAACTGTCCATGTCCGCGTAATCCGTACCGTCGGAATACTTTCCCCAGAGCATGGTCCCGATCAGCCCCACACAAACCAATACCACGCAGGCGCCCAGCACCAGCATGACCTTTTTGATGATTTTCATAGAAATCCCTCCCGAATCTTCCCTATTATAACAAATAATTATTCTTTCGTCATCATTTTTCTCAAAAGAATCATTTTCGATGTAACCATTTTAGAACGTAAGCTCTGCAAAATTTCCT
>JAJPYH010000159.1:0-2007 GCA_021205045.1 Lachnospiraceae bacterium
CTGGCTTACTGCTGATCTGATCGAACGACCCTTTTGCTGACTAACACCTTTTAATTAAAGCACTGCCTATGCCGCCATCCGCTGCGTTGTCGTCAGTCAGCGTAGCCCGCTACGCCTCCTTCCTCCGCCTTGCGGAATGACGACATATTCAGCACTTAAATTAAAAAATGATTGAGACGCTACACTAGATTTCAGGCAGAAGAGCTGCCTCGATTTCCCGGCGCATATAACCTTTAATCTGATTTTAATCTTTTTCTTCTTTTGCCTTAATCCATCAGTGATATGATGAGTCCAGAATCAGGGAAACAGCCGTTTTGTCCTGAAATGATGGTAAGCGGCTGTAGCCGTTGGAAAGCTGACGGCAGACCTGTTCAGGAGGCTTTGCTTCATGAAAATGAAAAAAGAAGGTTGCGAAGGGCAACAGAAAATCTAGGAGGAAATCATGGATCAACTGGAAAAGGTAGAGAAAATCAGAGAGAAAACGGGAGTGTCCTACGAGGACGCGTACAACGCCCTGTCGGAGAGCAGCTGGGACATTCTGGACGCGCTGGTGCTTTTAGAGCGGCAGGGGAAAATCAGGGAGCCTGAGAGAAGTACCTATTCTACCAGGGAGGAGTCCGAAAGCTTCAGGAACGCCTCGGAGAGCTACGAGGAAAGCAGCAGAAGGATGAGTCATAAGGAACGGTCGCACGCCATCATGGGTAAGCTGAAGCATCTGTTTAAGAAGGGCTGTGATAATTATTTCCTGGTGGAAAAGGGAGATCAGGTGATCATGGAGGTGCCCCTTGTGGTGATGGTGGTGGTGCTGATCGCAGGTTTATTCTGTGGCTTCCGCTATTCCTTCCGGGGAGAGATCACTCAGAACGTGGATGTGAACGGGGCCTGTGACAAGGCGGCCCAGATGTGTGAGAATGTGAAAAAAGAGTTTGAGGAGCTGTAATACCTATGCCCGGAAACATTCTGATCGTAGAGGATGAGGAAAAGATTGCTCGTTTTGTGGAGCTGGAGCTGATCCATGAGGTCTGCGGCTATGATTATCTGGGGGAGACCAACGTGATTGATGTGTATGTGCGCTATCTGAGAGCCAAGATTGACGACCGCTTCGGCGTCAGGGTGATCAGCACGGTGCGGGGCGCGGGGTACAGCATCAAGGAGGGGTGACGCAATGAGGGAGAAGCCCAAAGCCGCCTCCTCTATCGCGGGGAGGCTGAATCTGTATTTTGGCGGGCGCATGCTGGGCGCTTTTCTGGCTCTGGATCTGGTCATACTGCTGGGGCTTGTGTTTACCTTTTTTACTGGGTGGAAAAACAGGCGGCCGGCGGCAGCGGTATTACAGAGAGATATTTTACTATGGAATCAGAATATCTGTATTACATAGTGGAATTCCGCAACCGGGGGAAGCGGCCTGGGGCTTTCCATCGCAAAATGGATTGTGGAGGCCCACGGAGGCGTGATCGAGGTTCTGTCCAGGGAGGAGTTTGGCACCCGGTTTACGGTGGAGCTGCCTCAGGGCGGAAACAGGTAAGACAGCGGCTGGAGTGCTGGTAAAGAGGTCCGCTCCGGCTGAGGGAGACAAAGTGCCGGTGGGATTTCAGGAGGCAGAGTGGGAGAAGCTTCTGCAGGAAAGGTTTGAAGGAATATCAAGGAAAGAGGAGAGTTATGAAGAATATTTCAGGAGAAAAGGAGAATCGGGATCAGATGCTGGACGAGCGCTTTGAGTTCAGAAGCATTGCGCCCAATGAGGCCGGGCAGACCGCGGAAATTGAGAGAATCTGTTTTCCGCCGAATGAGGCCTGCTCTGAGAAAATGATGCTGCAGAGAGCGGCAGCGGCGCCGGAGATGTTTCTGGTGGCGGTGGATAAAAAGACAGGGCTGATCGCGGGGTTTCTGAACGGGCTTGCTACGAAGGAGAGCAAATTCAGGGACGAGTTTTTCGTGGATGCCGGACTTCATGATGGGTCCGGGGAGAATGTGCTGCTGCTGGGGCTGGATGTACTTCCGGAGTAT
>JAJPYH010000159.1:2017-15572 GCA_021205045.1 Lachnospiraceae bacterium
GGCAGGGACTGGCCAGAGAGATTGTGGCCAGGTATGCCGCAAGGGAGAAGAAACGGGGCAGGAAATGCCTGATTTTGACGTGCCTTCCTGCAAAAGTGGCGATGTATGAGAAAATGGGCTTTGAAAATGCAGGAATTTCTGCATCTTTATGGGGCAGAGAGCAGTGGTATGAGATGAGTATGACACTATAAGAGACCGGTTATCTTTTGCTCAATCGTCTCCGCCAGAAGCCGCATTCCCTTCTCATCCTCCTCATCAAAGCGGGCAGGTATCGGACTGTCCACATCGATCACGCCGAAAATCCGATCTTTTACAAAAATCGGCGTGACGATTTCCGAGGAGGAATTCAGGTCGCAGGCGATGTGATTGCAGCAGCTGTGTACATCGTCCACTCTCTGCTGGGCGCGTTCCAGGACTGCGGTGCCGCAGACGCCGTCGCCTATCTGAATGTGGGCCACCGCGGGCTTTCCCTGGAACGGACCCAGGACAAGCCCTTTTTCTTTTAACAGATAAAATCCGGCCCAGTTGATGACCTCCAGATAGAGGGCCATCAGCGCGGAGGTGTTGGCGAGAGCGGCGTACAGGTCGGCGGCCTCGTCAAAGATGTTCTGTATATGCTGCGCCATCTGCGCGTACATTTCCTGTTTTGTGTGAAATTCTGTGATTGTGATATCCACGGATGCTTCCTTCTTTTTCCTTTATTTTCCAGATTGTTTGCAGCAAAAGTGTTCTCAATATTCAATCAGATGGGCAAACTGATTTGCGCAGATGACTGGAAATCAGAGAGCTTTCAGGCAGCGCTGCGTCTGGCAGCGGAGCTTCTTGTGATGATTTCCCAGATCAAAGCCATCACAAGGGTCAGCACCACGCCCCAGAACACATCAATGACGGAGTGCTGCTTGATAAACAGGGTGCCGGCCGGAATCAAAAACACCAGAATCCAGGAGACTGTTTTGATCAGTCGGTTGTGCTGAAAACCCCGATAACGGATGATCACCATATGAGCCGCCACCGTGCTGGACACATGGATGGAGGGGCATACGTTGCAGGGCGGGTCGATGGAGCGGATGGTCTTCACGATCCAGGCGCAGATATTAGTGGAGGTGATCTCCTCACGAAGCTGCAGGCCGTTGGGCCAGATGGCGTAGATGAAAAGGCAGACGGTGCCGCCCGCAAAAATCAGGAAATTGTAGCGCAGGTCGGAGTCCCCGTCTTTTCTCATAAAATAGATGAAAACGAGAGGAATCCAGGCGTACCAGATAAAATAGGGGATGACAAAATATTCATTGAAGGGGATCAGGTCGTCGAGAGCGGAGTGCAGATAATATTTGGGCTCCGGCTCGACTAACTCCAGAATGCCGAATCCTGCCAGAAATACCAGCGCATAGAGGCCGGCAAGACAGTATTTGTGTGATTTGACCCAGGCGGTTATATTTTTCATTTGTAGGTATCCTCTTTCTTTTGGAACAGGCTAAATTGCCTTTTTCGCACATTATAGCAGAATAGCCATAAGAAAACCATAAATTCTTTCTAAACTTTCGGGCTGCGTTTCGGGCTGCGGCGAGGCTTTTGGAGGCTGCGGTCTGCTTATTGGCCAGTGCTGTGTGCCGGTGCTTGCGGTGTTCACTGTAAATTTTCACGTTGCTTTTCCATATATGAAGTGATATAATCGCTAAAGGTTTGTCACTTTAACGCGTTGAAATCCAAAAGAGATCCGACATTCCTGATATCAGTACATCCTGCGATCAGGTCTGATCATCGCGAAATGCTGTGCGGGAATGACTTGTTCAGGATACGATGGAAAACAAACAGCAGATAAGGGCTGAACCAAATAACTGAAATGAGGAAAAGAAAATGACAGAAGACCGACACCACCAATCTGGCTCCGGCGGTGGCGGGTTCCAAGCTGGGCGACCATGTGAAGTCCATGCTCTGGACCACCGTTCCCGCTTTTCTGGTGAGTCTGGTGATCTTTACGATTCTGGGGATTCAGCAGACCAGCGGCGGCTATACTGCGGGAGACCTGACTGCTTATATTGAGGCTTTGAATGGAGAGTTCAGCCTGGGAATTGTGACGCTGCTTCCGGCGCTTCTGCTGATTGTGCTGCTGTTGCTGAAGGTGAACGCGGTGGCGGCGCTGGGGCTTTCCAGCTTTGCAGCGGGCCTGGTTTCCTTCTTTTATCAGGGCAATGGTCTGGCCAGCATCATCAAGGCGGCCTACAATGGATATACTACCGGTATCGAGGAGGGAATCCTGCAGACCATCTTAAACAGAGGCGGTATGAACAGCATGCTTCAGTATGTGGCTATCATCAGCTTCGCGGTGGGCATGGGCGGCATGCTGGATAAGCTGGGTGTGCTGGACAATATTCTGCACGCCATTGTGGGACATATCAAGAGCGACGGTTCTCTGATCGTGGTGACGCTGCTGGTTGGCTATGTGACCAGCATTGTCAGCTGCTCTCAGCCCATGGCTTATGTGCTGACCGGCCGCCTGATGGCGCCGATTTTCAAGGACCGCAAGATCGCGCCGGAGATTCTCTCCAGAACGCTGGAGGATTCGGGTACCCTGGCGGGGCCGATGATTCCCTGGCACGGATATTGCGTGTATATGTCGGGTACGCTGGGCGTTGCCTGGGCGGCGTTCTTCCCCTATCTGTTTTTCCTGTATCTGACGCCCCTCTTCAGTATTTTCTATGGATTTACGGGAATTTCCATCAAGCATGTGGATGAATGACCCAATAGTGACTGTTTACAGCCGGTCGAACGTATCATCAGGCTCGGTGAAGCCTGCCGGTAAACAACAGCGACTGTGAACAGCAATCCCCGCTAAGGAGGAAAGCATGGCAACAAAACTTGTATTACTGGGAACAGGCACACCCAATGCCTGTCCCAACGCCAGCGGCCCCGCCTCCGCTGTAGTGGTGGACGATCAGGCCTATCTGGTGGATTTCGGCCCCGGGGTAGTGCGGCAGGCGGCGAAGGCTTACCGAAAGGGAATTGACGCCCTGCGGCCGGACCGGCTGACGGTGGCCTTCTGCACCCATCTTCACACGGATCATACCGCCGGGTATCCGGATCTGATTTTCACGCCCTGGGTGCTGGAGAGAAAGGAGCCGCTGCGGGTATTCGGACCCAAAGGGCTACAGCACATGACCGACCACATTCTGGCCGCCTATGAGGTGGATATTGATTTCCGGCTTCATGGCTTTGAGCGGGCCAATGAGGTGGGGTACCAGGTGCAGGTGACGGAGATTGAGCCGGGGGAGGCTGACTGGAATGAGAAAGCGGCAGAAGGAAAGCCGGGTGTGATCTACCGGGATGATAAGGTGACAGTGGAAGCCTTTCCGGTGAGCCATGGAACACTTTTGAGCTACGGCTACAAATTTACCACCGCGGACAAGGTCATTGTGATCAGCGGAGATACGGCACCCCTGGAAATTGTGGCAGACAAGGCGAAGAACTGCGACATCCTGCTGCATGAGGTGGAGTACACGGGAGGAATTTCCGCCCGGGAACCGAAGTGGCAGAAGTATCACAGGGAGGTTCACACTCTGAGCGTGGATTTGGCCGAAGTGGCCAGGAAGGCGCAGCCGAAGCTACTGGTGACCTACCATCGGATTTATCACATGGAGATTCAGGACAATACAAAGGATCTGGAAGCCGAGATGGCCTGGCGGTGCGAGGCAATTTTACAGGAAATAAAGGACGCCGGGTATGACGGCAAGGTTATAAACGGACAGGATCTGGATATTTTTGAATGAAGATCGAAACATAAAAAGCGGGAACTATCAGGATAAATCATAGTTCCCGCTTTTTTGCTTTTCAGGATATTTCGCTGATTTCAAAATATGATTCCAGACGGTGTAAGGATATGCTACACCGCCGGATTGTGGGCGTGAGCCCTCTTCAGAGACTTTGGCTCCGCAACCTCCGCTTCCTTCTGGCTTCTGGCCGGACGGGGAGTGCCGGACTGGCGCTCTTTTAGGTTCATGATCAGCATCTGCAGCCGGTTTTCAATGTTGGCAAAGCTGACGTCCGGATCGTAGTCCAGGCACAGAATCTGGGCGTCCTGGTACATTTCCTTCAATTTCTTGACAACGCCCCGGCCCACCACATGGTTGGGCAGGCAGCCGAAGGGCTGCAGGATGATGAAGGCTTTGCATCCTTCCTTTGCGTGGTGCAGGATTTCTCCCGGAATGATGATGCCCTCGCCGGAGTCGTAGGTCCTGGGAATCACGGGGTCGCTGGCGTCCGCAATCTCAGGCAGCCGGGTAGCCGGTTTGTACAGCGGGTGGGCGGACGCGATTTTGTCCGTCACGTTGTGGGCGTACTCGAAGACCATGTTGGTCAGCCGGTTCCAGGTCTTCTCCTGGGTTGATTTATGTACATGATATTCCTTAACCTGCTCATCCTTGAAAAAGTAGGTCTTGCGGATCACATCGGTCATCGGGGCTTCGATGATCTCCAGGCCGTTTTTCTCCAGATATCGCTCGATTTCATGGTTGGCGCCGGGGTGGAAATTCAGCAGGTACTCGCCGACAATCAATACGGAAGGCTTCAGATTGGTGCGGTCGTAGGGCACCCGTTTCATGATCTGAATGGCCTCCTTGAAACCGTTGATTTCCCCGGGAATGCTGCCCTTTTCCAATCCTGTGATCAGGGCGTCCATGGCCTCCTCAAAGGCGGCGTCGGCGCTGCCTTTGGTCAGTTCGTATGGGCGGATTTTGCGCAGAAGCTCCTCCAGGGCGTCAATCATGGGCAGACCGATGGCGATTTCCATGGAAGCAGGGACGCTCATCCGGTAGCCGGGATGCATGTTGTGGCTGTCTTTATCGTCGTTGGTCAGGATGGGTACATAGTCGTAACCGGCATCGTCCAGGGCCTTTCTCAAAAGCTCCCCGTAATGGGTCAGGCGGCAGCACCCCACATATTTGGCCATGGCGATGGCCACGTTGTGGTTGTCATAGCGGCCGCTGTTGAGGGCCTCCAGGGCTTCTCCGATGACGATCTGGGCGGGGAAGCAGATGTCGTTGTGGACATACTGTTTGCCCAAGCGGATGGCCTCCTCCCGTCCCACATCCATGGCCACGGCGTGGACGCCCTGGCGCTTGAAGGCGGCGGCCATCAGGCGGCTGAAGGCGTGGGAGGTGTTGGGCACCAGAACGATCTTTTCTTTTTTATCTTCCTTAGTAAACTTCACCTCATAGGGGTCGGGCAGCTCGTGAGTTTCCAGCTTCCGGGAACTGCTGCGCCGCATTTCCAGGGTTTCCACAAAGGAGCGCACCCGGATATGTAAAGGACCCTGAATATCGCTCTCATCCAGCTTTAAGATCAGCGGCGTCTTGCCGGAGATTTCCTTCATCAGGCGGATGATCTCATCGGTCAGGTAGGCGTCGTGTCCGCAGCCGAAGCTGACCAGCTGCACATATTCCAGATTGGGATCTCCGGCGGCCATGATGGCGGAGGAGAGCATCCGGGTGTGGTAGTTATTGACGATATCCAGCTTGCTTCTTTTCAGGTTGACCTCATTGATATGGGGCAGGGAATCGGCGGTCAGCACCGGGATTCCCATGCGGGTAAACATGGAGGGAAGGTCGTGGTTGACCAGGGCGTCATTCTGATAGGGGCGGGAGGCCAGCACCACGGCGTAGGAGCCGTTTGCGTGTACCTCATCCAGCACCTTCTGTCCGGCGCTTACCAGGTCGCTTCGGAAGCTTTCCTGGGCAGCGTCGCCCGCGGCGATGGCGGCTCTGGTCTGCTGCGGTGTGATCCGGAAGGTCTCCTGCATCCAGGCGCAGAGCTGATGCTCCCTGTCCTCATCGTTGTACCAGTGGAACAGCGGGGCGTCAAAGGGAATCCCCCATTTTTCCTCGGGATTGTCGGAATTGCGCATGACAATGGGGAAGCCCTTGACCAGACCGCACATGGACTCGCTGGTCTTTTCCGTATTTTCGCTGGGTACGGTGGTGATGGAGGGCATGAAAATGCGGTCCACCTTTTGCTTCACCAGATCCCGCACATGGCCGTGAACCAGCTTGGCCGGGAAACATTCCGCGTCCGAGGTGACGGCGGAGAGGCCGCTCTCGTACATTTTGCGGGTACTGAAACCGGACAGGCGTACATCAAAGCCCAGGGATTTAAAAAAGGTAGTCCAGAAGGGCATGGTGTCCCAGAAGGACAGCACCCGGGGGATACCGATGGTAATATTGCGTTTTTCGGCCGGCTCCTGATAAGGATATTCTTTGAAAAGAAGCTTCTGGCGCAGGTCGTAGAGATTGGGTACTTTTGCCTTCTGATCATTCTTTTCTTTTAATTGCTCCCGGACCTTTTCATCCTTCGGGTCGCCCAGAATATCACCCCGCTCGCAGCGGTTGTTGGTGACCCAGGAGGCGCCGTTGGAAAAGGTGACGACGGTGCGTCTGCAGTGGTTTCCGCAGAAGGGGCAGGGGGAGTTGGCCTGCTGGGTATAGGTGAAATCATCCAGCCCGTCCAGTCCGATAAAGGTGCGCTCTTCACAGCCCTTTTCTTTGGCGATCAGAGCCGCGCCAATGGCACCCATGAGTCCCGGGTAGGGGGCGCGGGTGACCTCTTTTCCGATATATTCCTCCATGGCCCGAAGCACGGCGTCGTTGCAGAAGGTTCCGCCCTGGACCACAATTTTGTCGCCCAGGCTGGTCAGGTTGGACATGCGGATGACCTTGGTAAACACGTTCTGAATGATGGAGCGGCACAGACCGGCCATAATGTCCGCGGGCTTTTTGCCGTCCCGCTGCTCGGTGATGATGCTGCTGTTCATGAAGACGGTGCAGCGGCTGCCCAGGGAGGCAGGATTGTCCGAGGAAAAAGCCTCTGCGGCAATATTTTCCACCGGAATATGCAAGGAATGAGAAAAATTCTCCAAAAAGGAGCCGCAGCCGGAGGAGCAGGCCTCATTGACCACAATATTAGTGACAATGCCATTGTCCAGCCAGATGGCCTTCATGTCCTGGCCGCCGATATCCAGGATAAAGGTGGCGTCAGGCACGTATTTGGTGGCGGCCCTGGCGTGAGCCACGGTCTCTACGGAGTGACATTCGGTGGAGAAGGCTCTGTGGAAAAGCTGCTCGCCGTAGCCGGTGGTGGCAACGCTGAGGATATCCAGTACGGCCCCGGCCTTCCGATAACGGTCCCGCAGGGCGATCAGCGCGTTTCTGGCCACTTCAAGAGGCTCCCCTTCGTTGGGAGCATAAAAAGAATCGATGAGGTTTTCTTCTTCATCCAGAAGGGCAAACTTGGTGGTGGTGGAGCCGGAATCGATGCCGAGGTAGGCATGGACGGTCTCACCGGGCTTTGGCTGATGAGGTTCCCAGGCGGGAAGAGCGTGCCTTAACTGAAAATCCTTCAGAGCATCCTGGGAGGCAAAGAAGGGCTTTTCCTTAGCGGAGGACTCCACGCCGTTCTTTTCCAGCATGGAAAGCTTTTCCAGGAGATGATTTAACTGGACAGGCCTGCTGTCGGCGCACAGACTCTCCAAAGAGAGGGCGGCGCCTTTGGCGATGATTAACTCCGGATGATCCGGCAGCAGAATTTCTTCTTCTTTTAAACGCAGACGCTCGGCAAACACCCGCACCAGCACGGGATTGAAGGTCAGAGGACCGCCCTCAAAGACCACGGGGGCTTTGAAATCCAGTCCCTGGGCCAGCCCACCGATGGTCTGCTTGGCGATGGCGTGGAAGGAGGAAAGCGCCAGATTTTCCCTGGAAACGCCCTGATTTAACAGGGGCTGAATGTCGGTCTTGGCGTATACGCCGCAGCGCCCGGAAATATCGTAGACGGCAGTGCCCCGGGCGGCCAGATCGTTGAAATCCTCCACGCCCACATTCAAAATAGAAGCAACCTCATCGATGAAAGCGCCTGTGCCGCCGGCGCAGGCTCCGTTCATTCGCATGTCGGCTACTTCCAGATTGTCGGTTTCCGTATCATGCCTGAAAAATATGATCTTGGCGTCCTGTCCGCCCAGTTCCACGGCAGTGCCCACATTTTCATATTGCGTTCTCAGGGCGATGGCGTTGGCCACCACCTCCTGCACGTAGGAGATGCCCAGAGCTTCCGCCAGGGGCTTGGCGCCGGAGCCGGTCAGGGTGAGCTTCACCTCCATATTCGCGGACTGCAGGGCCAGCTTGCGCAGCTCCTGATAGACACTCTTCGCCTGTCTGGCGTGATGGCGCTGGTAGTTGGAGTAGAGAATGCGGTGGCTTTCCGCCTCCATGACCACGATTTTGGTGGTGGTGGAGCCGATATCTACGCCCACCAGGACTTCGTTTGTTTCTGTGTTGTTGCTTTGGTTATTTTTTGTCATTATTGTACTTCTCTTATCTGTAGTATCCGTCAATGGATCGAAGGCTTTCCTGTATCGTCTTAAGAAAAATTAAGAAAATCTTAAAGATTCGGATTCATTTGGAAGTCATTGTAGCACTTTCTTTTTTGTGATACAATAGGCAGGCGCATTAAAAAATGTAAAACCATTCTAAAGCCGGCTGCGGACGGGAGCGGCTCGGACCGGTAAAGAAGGCTGCGTCGGCTGAGAATGATTTTCGATGATGATAGATGAGGAGTAAGAATACAATGAAAACATCAGAGGATTTAAGAACAAAGCTGCGTTCCATCGATCACAGGGGCTACCCGGCCTACAAGGATCTGAAGGGGCAGTATGATTTCGGGGAGTATGTGCTCTCCATCGACCATGTGCAGGGTGATCCCTTCGCGGCACCTTCCCGGCTGTCGGTATTGATTTCGGGGAAAAGGGCGGGCTTCCCGGCGGAGTATTATGACACTTACGCGAAAAGAGTGACGCTGCAGGATCATCTGACAAGACTGTTCGGAGCTCAGCTTTCCCGGGGGAGCATGCAGGCAGGCGGCTCCGGGAAGAGCGGACTGCTGGCGGTTTCCCGCTGCGGGCAGGAGGTGCTGGAGAGGACGGCCTGCCGGGTGCAGGCGGGCAGTGTCAGCGCGGCTGCAGCCCGCGGTGAGGGACAGGGCGCAAATCCCGCGCAGACAAGAGCCGCAGGATTGGGCGCAGGTCTGACACAGGCACAGATCGGCAGCGTGACTCTCCGTTTTGAGGCAGGTTTCCCCGCCCATGGCCGCACCATCGACGCCAGGGAGTTGGAGAAGATGCTCTTCGACATCCTGCCGGGCTGCGTCAGGAACAGTCTTTTTTACCGGCGGATTGATCAGAACAGATTGAAGGCCGCCATTGAGCTCTGTGAGGATCAGCAGGCGGTGAGAGAGCAGCTGCCAAAGCTGGGGCTTTGTGCCTTTATTGCCAACGGCACCATTCTGCCTCGTCAAAGCGGCGTCTCTGACAGACCGATGGAGAAAGCGGTGCCCTTCCGTTCTCCGGCGTCCATGGAGGTAAGTCTGACGCTGCCCAATGCGGGAAAGGTCACCGGCATGGGCATCCCCAGGGGCGTGACCCTGTTTGTGGGCGGCGGTTATCACGGCAAGTCCACGGTTCTGCAGGCCCTGCAGAACGGAGTTTACAATCACATCGGCGGCGACGGGCGGGAGCTGGTCATTGCGGACGAGAGCGCCTGGAAGCTTCGCAGCGAGGACGGGCGCAGCGTCACGGGGGTGGATGGAGGAGACAAGCTCCGGCACAACCTCATATTTTTGGGCAATGAGGACATTCAGCAGAATCTGCTCTCTCTGCAGAAAGCCTTCATAGGACAGATGATTGTCCGGGGCCAGAAACTGGTTGTGGCAGATGAGAGGCTCCGCATTGGCGGTGGCCCTGGCAAAGCTGTGCAGGGACATCACCTGACTGTAAGCGTCCTCAAGCTTTGAAAAGTCGGTAACGGCTTCACTGACGGCGGCCTGGAGTATCAGCCCGTAATTGCGGCGGAACATTTCCGTCAGTTCGCTGCTGATCCTGGTGACGTTTTCCTCAAAGCCGGAGGAATCCGAGGAAGAAAACACCACTGTCAGACTGTTATAGTACGTATTGGATGAACAGGAAAAGCGCAGCGCCGCCAGATCCGCCAGAGTTTTCAGAGCGGTCTGAATCATAATAAAATAAGGCTGCACCAGTCTTTCCGGAAGCGCGGAAGATTCGAGCTGTATATTTTCAGAAGGTGTTTCCAGAATATAAAAGCCCACCACAACATGAATGGAGCAGGCCGAATCCAGCCCCGCTGTTTCCAGAAGAGTCTGCGATATATTGTCGCCGTAATAGCCGCGCAGGATACCCTGAAGGGCTGCTGTCTGAAGGCTGCTCACACTGTTTTCCTGCATTTTGCGGTAATCCTTCAGGGCAAGGCGGATGTTTTCGTAGACAGAATGATAGCTGCTGTTGGAATATTGCTTCGGCAGTTCGGCAATCAGCGCGGAAATGTCCTGGTTCTGCTGCTTTCTGACCCGATAAAGCCAGACACAATGACTGGTCAGCAAAAAGGCAAAGTATATGACAAAGCAGAGGATGATGATTCCAAGGGGGCGGAAATACTCGGAGCGGGAGATTGCGATGATATAGGTAAATTCGTTCTCTGTGCCGTCGTAGGAATCCGTAAGGGAAAAAAGCGTCACCGGTTCCCCCAGAAAGCTGCTGATGGAGGCCTTGTCCGTCCAGTCCAGATGGAAGGAGGCAGGAATAATATGAGAGCAGATGTAATCATTGGGGTTGAGACTGTCAAAAATCCCGCAGAAGCTCACATCCATGGTCAGAAAAATATCGCGGAAGGCGGAATTTTTCAAAGTAATCAGCATGCTGGCTACCTTGACGCCATCGGAATTCAGGACAGGCGTGTAATAGTAAAAGGAGGACGTGGAATGTCCAAGGTTCAGCCGGGCGTCCAGGCCAAGATCATCATAAACTTCGGCGGAAATCCCATATTCCGACAGAAAAACGGGGAGGGACGCAAGTGTATAAAAGGCGCTGTCCGAATAAATGTGCTCCTTGGAATCGGCAATGACCAGAATCTGCTTGATGTAGGAGCTCTCATCCTTGTAGGTGCCGATCAGCTGGCAAAGCTGAGAAGCGTCTGAGAAGCTGAACTCTTCCGCATCCATACACTGCTGAAAGAAGGTGTCGTTCATCAGGGAGTTTCCCACGATCTGCAATTCCTGAAAAATGGAGCTGCAATAGGTATGGAACTCCGACGCCTTCATGGAGGCGCGGGACTGTGCCTGCTCATTGACAATGGAATAAACCACGATAAATAAAACAATGAAAAGAACGGCGGGCATCAGAATCATCACAGTCCACTGCGTATGGCTGCGTCCGGGACGTTTCTCCCTTTTTATTTTGACAGTTGTTTCTTTCATAAAGCAGTACTCCTGTCTGAAAAAAATCATTTCCCCTTACAGTATTTCTTCAGGCGTTCATCACAGATCACGCCGTTCCAGTTCATCCCGAAACCGAAATCCCAGACATGGCCGGCCTCATCCGTGTAGGGGATCATGTCCCCTGGGGTATCCTCGGAATGGGCTTCCACGGTCTCCATACTGGCGGGCATCTGGAATGGCAGAAGACCGCTGGGCTCAAAGCAGCCGCAGACAGCTTCCAGCAGAATCTGATTGGGAGTGCCGGCAAAACCCACAAGGATAGCGTCCGCACAGGGCTCAAATTCTGCGGGAACTGCGGGATTGGCGCAGGTCAGAACCAGAATAACCGGTTTGCCGTTCATCTGCTGCCGTACCTTCAGCAGCTGATCCAGATCATATTCATTATAAGTAGTCACGGTTTTGCCCCGGTAGCTGCGGTTTTGCTTTACGCCGTCTGTAAAGTTCCCGGAAATGTTCTCTTCTCTGGCTGTGTCGGCGGTATAGGGATGGTACTGCAGGGAAATGGGCAGATACTCGCCCGTTTTGTCGTCAAAGCCGTCGCCGCTTTTGGGAGAGTCCATGAACACCAGGGCAAAGTCGGCGCTTTCAGGATTGTCCGCCCGGGTAAAGAAACCGGCGGTCTCCTCCTGAGACAGGGGAGAGGTCAGGGTGGCAGGGCTGATGTTGCCAGCACGGTCCGGTATACCGCCCTCATATTTCTCCGCTACCCACACTTTTGCGCCTTTCTTCAGGGGAAGAATATTCCTGTTTTTCAGCAGGATGATGGATTTGCGGTGTGCGTCCATTCCCAGAGAGCGGAATTGTTGATTTCCCACGAAATCATGGGCGTAGACAGGGTCGGCGTAGGGATTGTCAAAGCTTCCTACGCGGAAACCGAAGGTCAGAATGCGCTCTGCGATTTCATTGATTCTTTGCTCCGCCCAGGCCGGTCCGTGCTTTTGCAGCGCCAGCTGATAGGCCTCTCTCATCACTTCAATTTCGTTGGTGCCTCCGCACTGGTCGACGCCGCTTTCCCATTCCCGCAGGGCGCGCTCTGGCGCGGAGACCTTCTCATAGCCCCAGGCGTTGACCTGGGGGCGGGTGGTGCGCTCCTTTTTCAGGTTGCCCGTGATCCAGAAATCCGTACAGACGAAGCCGTCGAAGTGATATTTTTCACGGAGCAGCTTATTAATAATGTAGGGATTGAAGCTGGCGCCGCTCAGGTTGGCGTCTTTGCCGCCGATTTCCCAGATAGAATCGTAGCAGGACATGACTGCGCCGCACTGGGAGGTGGGCCCGTCCAGACAAAAGGCCCCCGCAGTCCAGGGATAGAGGTGGCTGTCAAAATTGCCTCCCGGGTAGACGGCGTATTTGCCGGATTCTTTGTGGGATTCCCGGCCGCCCTCGCCGGTGGAGCCGGGCCAGTGCTTGGTCATGGCAAGAACGCTGTGGCGCCCCCAGCCGCGGGCGCTTTCCGGAGCGTCCGGCGTGGTCTGCAGGCCGTCGCAGACAGCTCTGGCCATATCCGCGTTGAGCTGCGGATCACTGCCGAAGGTGGCGGACATGCGGTTCCATCTGGGATCGGAGGCCAGATCCACCTGAGGGCCAAGCTCCAGGGTAATGCCCATGGCGCGGTACTCTCTGGAGACGGTCTGAGCCATCTGCCCGGCGATGGCCGGGTCAAAGGTGGTGCCCATGCTGACCAAAAACCTGGATATTATGAAGGAGGCGCCGGAAAGCCTGCTGATTCATGGCCGGGAATGGTATGAGGAGCAGAGAATCAGGCTGCACCTGGGCACAAGGATTAGGGAAATGATGCGGGCTGGACGGGCAGCACTTCTGTGCCCATCCATGAGTGATTTCTCCAGCGGACGATATTTGAATCAGATCGCGGAAGCCGTCGTGGAGCTTTCCCGGGAACGGGGGACAAAGCATTTCGTGCTGACCTTCGGCTGCCAGTGGGTCATCTTGTCCACGGACGGTGATTTGCTGGCGGAGCGACTGAAGCGGGACTATGACATAGACCTGGTGCTCTGGGAAGATTCCCATCTGGAGTTCGGGGATCATGAATAACTGTTTTTGCAGGTAAAAAATCCTGAGAAGGAGTTTCAGATATATGAAAAGATTATGGAAAGTAATCCCTCCCTGCCTGTCGGACGTTCTGGGCTTTGAGGCGGTGCTGAATGAGACGGAAGGGTTTGGAATTATTGACGATTCCAGCCGTTATAAGCCAATCCGGATGGGGCAGAAC